>USKS01000122.1 GCA_900555345.1 uncultured Eubacteriales bacterium | reverse complement strand
TTCTGCGACTGCGTAAATGCCAGTGCCTTGTCTGCGTCGCTCGCATCCGCAAGCTCTTTTCCGGCTATGTATTCAAATGCAATCTTCTGTGCACGGTTGCTTGCCAAAGCCTCCTTGTACTTTCCCTTTTTTTCAAGCTCCGCATCGGGGATAATGAGACCGCCGTTCGGATCCTCTATATGAGTAATGGAGTCGGATGCCATTTCACGATCTATCAGCATGAGCACGCTGACAAGCTTTGCATGGGTCATTCTGACAGAATTTCCGTTCACATCCTTGAGCCCGCTGTCAACTATATCCCTGCTGAAAGAGATGTAATTCTTACGTTCCTTCTTCAGTTCTTCAAACGGCGCGGCAGCCTTCATGTACCAGTCAACCCCCTTCTTGCGTCCTTCATTAAGTGACTCAAGATATTTCGCCCAGTACGATTTTTTGTCATACTGACCGAATTCATCTGCAAGACGCATGGGGTTAAGATAGTTTGCAAATATGCCGAGGCGCTTCGCCTTGCCGGAATTCACATAGCTTCTTGTTTCATCAATAAGCTTTTGCCCCGCCTCTGCGTTCGTCAGCCCCTCAAATACACCCACCTGCCTGTCGGCGGCACGCATGATGTTCATAACGTCGCGCACCTGCTCATAGACCTGCTGCAGCTCTGCCGAGGTCATCTCGCCCATGGCGCGCTTATTGATAAGCTTTTCAATCTCTCCGAGCGCTTCCTTTGCTTCATTCACAGCGATCTCCATCTCCGACGATATTTCACTTCCCGTCGTGCCCTTCGGCATAAGCTTCTTCATCTCGGCAATACGCGCAAGCGCCGTCCGCCTGCTTCGGTCGTACTCCTCCCATGTTTTTGTCGTCTCTCCCTCACGGTTCAGCATGGCAGGGCCGGGGTCGACCGCCTTGATAAGCTCCTCCATAGGCTCCACAAACGGAGCTAATATATAGTTTTGGGAGTTGGGATTTATAACGCTTTTTCTCGCCCTCGCCATAATGCGGCGCATCTTGTCCATTATTTCGCGCTGCGCGTATCTCTCGCGCATCTCGGAGATGTATTCCTTCGTCGCCGTCTGCATACTCTCCCGCTGCGCTTTCAGCTCCCTGTCATATATCTGCTGCAGGGGATATGCCAGGGAAGATTCCTTCAGCACCCTGTCGGCGCGGCCTATCTTCTTTTCAAGATCGTTCACTACCTTGCGCTGCGCTTCGATCTCCTCCGCCGTAAAGGCAGAGTATCCGCTCCTCGGCAGCATGCTCAGCAGCTTTGAGAATTCGCGGTTGCGCTCCGTCTGCATGTCGTTCACAGTCTCAAGGTTCAGCTTGTATTCCGTCAGCGCCGCTCTTTCCGCATCAGTCTTTGCCGCCCTCAGCGCAACGTCTGCAAGCATATTGCGCACCGTGGGTCGGGGAACCTTGTTTTCAAGCTTTACCTTTTCTCCCTCCTCGGCACGCCTTGCCATGGCATACTGAGCGCCCATATCGTATATGTCCCTCTCAATACCCGCTTTTATGTCTGCAAGATTTGCAGGCTCCGCCTTGTACATGTTTTCGTCTGCCAGAAAACGCAAAGCGTTCTGCTGCAGTATCTGCACTCTGTCGCTCTCCGCTGCGTCTGCGGGAAACAGCTCGGGCATTTCCCGAGATAGGCTCTGCCACGCTTCGTCAAGCGTTATGCCGCCGTCCTTTATCTTCAAAGCGGAAGCTATTGAAGAAGCATACTTTTTCAGCGCACCGGCAAGCTTTGCAGCCTCCGTCTGCTGTTCTTCGGTAAGGCTCACGGTGCCGAGGTTTCTGAGAAAAGATATGTGCTGCACAACATCCGCCGGCGCGTCGGAGACAGTCATTCCCCTTGCAGCCTGCTCCGCAAGGCTCTTTGCCTGCTGCCGCAGAAGCTTCAGGTCGATGGTGTCTCCGCTCATGGCTTCGTATATGTTGGTAAGCCCCCGGCGCATTGCCTCGGTTTTCTTTTCCGAAAGCCCCCACTTCCGCGCTATCTCCTCCGCCTCCGGCCGTGCTCTCTCCGCCTGTTCTGTCGGAACATCACGCTGTGAGCGGGATTTGCGTACATTGTCGGTGTCAGTCGAAAATTTATTTTTTGATTTTGTATTGACATCGTTATATGTATGTGATATACTGCGTATGAACCCGAATTTGGTTCCCCCTAGAGGGACGCGTATCCCACAGGCATGGAACCATTGACGGGTTCTTTTTTCGTTTCTGTCAAGGTAAAGTATTGACTCATCGTTTATCAGTTTGCCGACGTCCTTTCGGGCATTATAAGTACGTACCTTGCTGATATCACTACCTGCTCTGCTTTTTGAAATTGTAACTCCCACCATCATAGGTGAGTCACCAACAAACACATCACCGAAAACACTGATTGTGTTTTCGGCACTGAATTCGCTTATAGCGACAGGATGCGCAATTATGCCCGGTATCTCATTTAATAGTTTGACCGTCAGATAGTCTCCGTGATCAGTCATATTTCTTTTAATTTTGACAACATCAAACCTGATATCGCCATCAGGCATACCGACAAGGTGAAGAGGCGATTGCCCGCCGATTTCGCCGACATTTACGTAAGCACCTTGTTTTAGATCCTCCCATCTATTCACTTGAGACTTAAAGTATTTGTCTTCTACAAAATTGTCCCTCTCACCTCTCGCCTTACGAATCTCAGCCTGTGAATTCTCATCAAAAACGCTGTCCGCAGCGTTTTTATTTTTTGCCGCGTCGTCGAGAGCTGCAGCAAACCTGTCGCGAAATTCTTCAATGCCGTCCTCCCACTGCGCAACTACGGCGGCAGCCCTGCTTTCGCTGCGACCAAGATCGATCCCGGCAAACTTTTCAAGTATACCGTTTAGCCAGTCGACTATCTTCTGCGCCGTGTTTTTGTGCTTCGCCGCAAAATCCTTTATGCCGGCTTCGTCCTCAAAAAGCGCCTCGCAGCATTCTGCAAGAAATTCATCCTTTGCTGTTTCGTCGCTTATCGTCTCACCGTCCAGCAGCGCCCTCTCCTTTATTCTTTCGATCGCCGCCTGCACGCTGTCGTATCTGCTGTACCGATCTACAACATAGTTGTACATATCGTTCCATGCCCGGGGCGACCAGTCGTGAATATAATGGGAAAGCTCATGCAGAGAGGTGGCAAGCAGCGTGCTTTTCTCAGCGATAAACGCCGCGCCCTCCTGCCCCGCAAATATGTCTATGTGTATCTTTCCCGAGCCGTCGATGTATCCAGGGTCTCCGTGCCTGTTGCCGTTCTCGTCGACCTCGGATTCAAAAAATTCAAAATCTATGCCGAAGGTATCGGCAAGCTGCTTTGTCGCTTCTATAAAGCTTTTCTGCTCCGCGCTGAGAACGTCGCTGTCTATAAGGTGCTGTATTTCCTGAGTGTCCACTGTTCCTGCACGCTCGGTAAATATCCCCCTGCTCTCGGAAATTGCCCGCGTGCCCTGCAGCACCGCGTTCTGCTCATTGTATACTGCTGCAGCGTCTCTGACACCCGCCTCCCATGCAGTTTCTCTCGCGCCGCTGTTCAGCTCTTTAATGCTTTGTACCGTATCGTCGAGGCTCATGCCGTTAAAGCCCATTGCCCAGGCATGCATTGCCGCGTCTCCGTATTTCTCAATACCGGCAATGTCTCCCATATATGCGTCGCCTATATCCTCAACGCTTTTGGGGCTTATGCTGTTGAAAGCGTCTATTGCCGCAGCAGCATCGGTGAGTGCCCGCCCCATGGCAAGGCTGCGGCTTTCGCTCTCCGCTCCCTGCGTTTTGCTGAGATATACTATCTTACCGTCGTATACTGCCGCGTTCTCGCTTTGGCGTCCTCCGGCAGCCTTTTTATATTCGCGCCCGTCCTTCTCCGCCTGCATGCTTTCTTCAAACATCTTTCGGACGTTTCTCGGATTGCTCTTTTCGTTTTCCGCATTGAGCTGTTCTTCGGCTTCAATGCCCGCGCGCATAAATTCGCCGACCTTGCGGGCAACGGCTTTGTTCTTGCTGTCAAGCTTTCCGTTCTTGTCAAGCTGCTGAATCTCTTTTGCCAGCCTCGCTACCTTTTCGTTATCCCTCAGCGGACTGTCCTCGGCAAGAACTTCCTCCGCCATTTTCAATACATTCTGCTTTCCGGTGGTTTTTGTGTCGCCCTCCCCGTACTGCTTGTCCATATACGACCGTCCACCGTATTCGTTTGTCTTTTGCTCTACAACGCTGTTGACCGTAGCTGCAGCACCGCCGCCGATAACAGAAGCAGCTCCTCCCATAATGCCGCCCATAAAGCCACCCCATGCCTGCTCCGCCGCAGAAGCAAGCACGTCAAGAAATGCTTTCTTTTTTGCTTCTTCGTCGCTGAATCCTTCCGCCTCATAGCTGCGTATTGCATTTGCAAGCTTGGAATGATCTTGATTTATGGCAGCATCCGAGAAACGGTTCATGATCTCGGTCACAACTTCTTCGCTGCCCTCGACCGCGCCCTGCCCCAGCATTTTCATTAGGTTTTTGTCTTTTACAAAAGACTTCATGAAAGACTTGAAGCTTTTAACGTCAAAGCTGCTTTCAAGATATTTGTCAACGAGATAACCGATTGATATTTTTTCGCCGAGATATTCGGCAACACCGGCGGCGAAACCGTATGCAAGCGCTTCGTGCGTAGTTGAACCGTTCTGCACAGCTTCCTGCAGACCGCTTGAGGCAGCGCTGCCGGAGAGAATAACGCTTGCAACTATCTGACCCGCTGCAGGCCCGAACGCATAGCAAGAGCCGGCAACGGTAGCCAGCGAGTTAACTCCAGATGAAAAGCCGCTGTATGTGCTTGTCCAGAATTTTCTTGCCTTTTCGGAAACACCCGCTTCCTGCATAGCCCTGTCGTATATATCCGTCTGTGTACCGGTGATCTCGCTTGATATGTTTGTAGCATAGTCGTCATAGGTATTGATCGGGCGATAGCTTTTGCTGCCGTATCCGCCGTGCCCTACAGAATCTGCAAGATTGATAATATAATCCGTGCCGGAGACAAGAGCGAACGGAACGGCGGAAATAGCCGAAGCAACGCCGCCCAAAAATTTGCCTACCCCGGGAACGCTGTTTACTCCCTCAACAGCCGACTGAACTGTCATTTTTACCTTTGCCGCTCTTTCTTTGTCGCGTTGTCTTTTTTCATATTCAATGAAATCTTCATATTCGTACCCGGTAAGTTCTTTCAACTGAGCCTTCAAAGCGTCCACTCTGCTTGTGTCCTGCTGCTTGTGGCTTCCTTGATGATAGTCCCATTCCTCAACAATGTCAGCATCGGCAATTTTCTTGTAAAGCTCTGCTGCTTCCGGGTTGTAGTTTTCGCTGTTTTCGTCGGTAATTGATTTGTACATAACACCGACATTGTGTTCGTAAACGACCTCGCC
>USKS01000121.1 GCA_900555345.1 uncultured Eubacteriales bacterium | reverse complement strand
ATATCGTCGGCAGCGTCAGATGTGTATAAGAGACAGCCGTCCTTCTTCCATGAAGCACGAGCCCGCCGCCGTCAAAAAGCATCTTACAAGCGATCAGTACAAGCTTTATAAGCTCATATGGGATCGCTTTACCGCAAGCCAGATGGCGTCTGCCGAGCTTTCCACTGTTTCAGCCGATTTCGACTGCAAGGGCAACCTTTTCCGCGCAAACGGATATACGGTCAAATTCAATGGATACATGGCGGTCTATGAAGAGTCTACAGACGAGGTCGACGAGGAGAAGAACAAAAAGCTTCCCGCCTGCCGCGAGGGAGAAATTCTGAAAAGCCGCGATGTTTCCGGCACACAGCACTTTACGGAGCCTCCGGCAAGATATACAGAGGCTTCTCTCATAAAATTTCTTGAGGAAAAGGGCATCGGCCGCCCCTCCACATACACGCCTATCATATCCATCATCACATCCCGCGGATACGTGGCGAGAGACGGCAAATCGCTTGTGCCCACCCCCCTCGGCGAGATAACGAATTCTCTCATGACCGAGTATTTCCCCGACATTGTAGACTATAAATTCACTGCCGAGATGGAAAGCGATCTGGACTCCATCGAGGACGGACGCACGGATATGAAATCCACTCTGCGCAGCTTCTACGGCGATTTCGAAAAAGAACTCGACAAGGCGATGGCTACCGTATCAAAGGACGATATCGAAGTTCCCGTTGAGGAAACGGATATTATCTGCGATCAGTGCGGCGCGCGCATGATAGTCAAAAACGGACGCTTCGGCAAGTTTGCCGCGTGCCCCAACTATCCCACGTGCAAAAACACGAAGCCCCTTACAAAAGCCGCTCCCGCGGAGGACGGCAAAAAGCAGGAGACAGCACCCTTCAAGTGCGAGCTGTGCGGAGGCGACATGGTGCTCCGCAGCGGCAGATACGGCGCTTTCTATGCCTGCGTAAACTATCCGAAATGCAAGTTCACAAAGCAGAAAATGCGCTCTCTCGGGGTGAGCTGCCCCAAGTGCGGCGCGGATATAGTTACGAAATTCGGACGCAATAAGACAGTGTTCTATTCCTGCTCAAAGTATCCCGAGTGCGATTTTTCCTCATGGGATATGCCCACATCGGAGAAATGCCCCAAGTGCGGCGGTATGCTGTATGTGAAAAAGGGCAAGGATCAGCTTGTCTGCAAAACAGAGGGCTGCGGCTACAAGCGCGACGGAGCGCCTAAAGCCGACGGCGGCGCGGCGGAGGAAAAATGAAGCCGCTTGTAACAGTATACGGCGCGGGCCTTGCGGGAAGTGAAGCCGCATGGCAGGCAGCGCGTTTCGGCTGCCGTGTGCGGCTTGTCGAAATGAAGCCCGCACGCCGCTCGCCCGCACATTCCTCCGACGGATTTGCGGAGCTTGTCTGCTCAAATTCGCTGAGAAGCGCGGATATAACAAGCGGTGTGGGTCTTCTCAAGGAAGAACTGCGGCGCCTCGGCTCGCTTATAATGGAGGCAGCCGACGCGACGCGCGTTGCCGCGGGCGGCGCGCTTGCCGTCGACCGCCATGCTTTCTCAAACTATGTGACCGAAAAGATAAAAAGCTGCCCAGATATAGAATCGGAGTGCGGCGAGCTTTGCGCCATCCCCTCGGAGGGCATCAATATAATTGCCACGGGTCCTCTTACGGACGGCGCGCTGGCAGAGTCCATAAAAGAGCTTGTGGGCGGCAGAGAGCTTTCGTTTTTTGACGCCGCGGCGCCTATTGTGGACTTTTCGAGCATAGATATGTCAAAAGCGTTTTTTGCCTCACGCTACGGCAAGGGAACGCCCGACTATATAAACTGCCCCATGAACAAAGAGCAGTATGACGCGTTTTACGACGCGCTTGTGAGCGCAGAAGAGGCAAAGCTGCACGATTTCGAGACAGGAGAAGCGCTGAAAGTGTTTGAGGGCTGCATGCCGGTGGAAGTAATGGCGCGCCGCGGCAGGGATACGCTTCGCTACGGCCCCATGAAGCCCGTAGGCATTCGCCGCCCGGACTCCGACGAGAGATACTATGCGGTCGTTCAGCTGAGACGCGAAAACGAGGAAGGCACCATGTTCAACCTTGTGGGCTTTCAGACGCACCTCACGTTTCCCGAGCAGCGCAGAGTTTTCCGCATGATCCCCGGACTTGAGAACGCGGAATTTATGCGCTACGGCGTTATGCACCGAAATACGTTTCTCAATTCTCCCGGTATCCTCAGCCGCGATTACAGTATGCTCGCAAACAAAGATCTGTTTTTCGCGGGTCAGATGACAGGCGTTGAGGGATATATAGAATCATGCGCATCCGGCTTCTGCGCAGGACTTTCCGCCGCGAAAAAAGCGTGCGGAGAGGATGAATATGTTTTCCCCGAGAGCACGATGATAGGCGCTATGGCGAAATATGTCAGCTGCGGCGGAGCGGGTGATTTTCAGCCCATGAACGCCAATTTCGGCATACTTTCCCATACGGCGGAGAAAATAAAGGGCGGAAAGAAAGAGCGCTATCTTGTATATGCCAATGCAGCTCTTTCCCAAATAGACGCCGCTGCGGCGAAGCTTTGCGAACAGAGACCTATGGAACCTTGAAATGAAAGGGATGGTATCATGAAAAAACCCGAACTGCCGCTTGACTGCGGTCTTCTGGAAGAAAAACTCGGATACAGCTTCAAGAACAAGGACCTCCTTCTTGAAGCGCTGACGCATTCGTCATATATAAACGAACACAAAAACGAAAAGGGCAGAGAGTGCAACGAACGTCTGGAATTTCTCGGCGACTCCGTGCTCTCCATCGTTGTGTCCACATACCTGTTTTCGCAGTACACCTCGCGTCAGGAGGGCGACCTTACAAAGATACGCGCGTCCGTCGTGTGCGAAAAGGCGCTGGCGAAATACGCAAAGGAGATATCTCTCGGCGACTATCTCTATGTCGGCCGCGGAGAGGAGAAGGGCGGCGGCAGAACGCGCGCTTCCGTAACGTCGGATGCGTTTGAGGCAGTCCTCGGCGCGTTTTATCTTGACAGCGGCGAGGATGTGGAAAAAATCGCCGATTTCGTGCTGCCTTTCGTAAAGCGCGAGATAGATTATATCCGCCGCGAGGATTCTTTTCTCGACTATAAGACCGCTTTGCAGCAGATAGTGCAGCAGGCGGGCGGAGAGAGGCTTGAGTACACCGTTATAGGAGAGGAAGGCCCCGATCACGACAAAACGTATACAGTGGCTGCCATGCTGAACTCCAACATGATAGGAAAGGGCGTCGGCGGCTCCAAAAGAGAGGCAGAGCTTGCCGCTGCCAAAAACGCGCTGAAGCTTTTCGGCGGTGTGCCCGAAAACAGCTGAGACTATGAAGCACATAAATATACCTATATTCATTCAGCACATGGGCTGCCCCAATCAATGCGTGTTCTGCGATCAGCACGCCATAACGGGCGCCCATTCTTTTTGCATGGATTCCGTAAGGGACGAGATAGAGGCGGTGCTCCGTACAAAGGGCGACAGAGAATGCGAGATCGCGTTTTTCGGCGGCTCTTTTACCGGGATAGACAGACAGCTTATGCTATCCCTGCTCGATGTTGCACAAGAATACGTAAACGCGGGAAAAGTGCGCGGAATACGTATGTCCACCCGCCCCGATTATATTTCCCCGGAAATATGCGAGATCCTGCACCGCTACACGGTGAGTCAGGTGGAGCTGGGCATACAGAGCTTTGACGACGGGGTGCTTGAGCGCTGCCGCCGCGGACACACCGCGCAGCGCGCGTACGAAGCCGTAAGGCTTTTGCGGCGCGAGGGCTTTTCCTTCGTCGGACAGATGATGGTGGGCCTGCCCGGAGCGGACGCACGCTCGGAGATCGAAACGGCAAAGACGATCTGCGCCGAGGGTGCACAGGGAGCAAGGATATACCCGTGTGTTGTTTTCAGAAACACTCCGCTTGAAGAAATGACGCGCTGGGGAGAATATGTGCCCCTCAGCGTAGAGGAGGCGGTGAGCCGCAGCGCGGCTGTCCTGCGCGTTTTTGTCGATGCCGGCGTACCGGTGCTGAAAATAGGGCTGCACGAGGGAGAGGGTCTGCACTCGGAAAAAACGTATTTTGCGGGCCCCAATCATCCGGCGCTCGGCGAGCTTGTGCGCTCAAGGCTTTACCGCGATGCCGTGCTTGCGGCACTGGACGCGCGCTCCGACAGCGCGCGGGGAAAAACGCTTGCCGTTTATGTACCGCGGGGCGCGGTATCGGCGGTCTCGGGTCATAAAAAGTCGAATAAAGCCGTGTTTGAGGAAAAAAGCGGCGCAAAATGCGTCAAAATCCTTGAAAAGGACGAGCTTTGCGGGTATAATGTATCTATTGACATATTTTAATTCGGTAAGAAAGGAAGGAACAGACAGTGTATCTCAAAACGCTTGAACTTCACGGCTTTAAATCCTTCCCTGATAAAACAGTGCTGCGCTTCAACCCGGGCGCGACCGTAATTGTGGGCCCCAACGGAAGCGGCAAGTCCAATATCACGGACGCCATGCGCTGGGTCCTCGGCGAAATATCCACAAAGAACATCCGCGGCTCCAAAATGGAGGACGTTATTTTCGTCGGCGCGGACGGTCACCGTCCCATGAGCTTTGCGGAGGTCTCCATCACATTTGACGATTCCGAGGCGCCCAGAAAGCTCAATTGCCCCTATGAAGAGGTAACGGTCACCCGTCGGTACTACCGCGCGGGCGAGAGCGAGTATTTCATAAACCGCAAGCCCTGCCGCCTGCGCGATATTTATGAGCTTTTTATGAATACCGGTATAGGCAGAGAGGGCTATTCCATAATCGGTCAGGGCAAGATCGCGGAGATAATCTCCAAAAAGAGTGAGGACCGCAGAGGTATATTCGAGGAGACTGCGGGCATATCGAAATACAGATATCAGAAGCACGAGTCCGAGAAAAAGCTCAGCGAATGCGAAAGCAACATGACCCGTGTGGAGGATATTTTCAATGAGATAGAGAGCCGCATAGGTCCTCTCGAAAAAGATGCCGCCAAGGCGAGAAAATACATGGAGCTGTACGACGAGAAAAAGCAGCTCGACGTATCGCTTTGGCTTTTTGACGTTGAAAAACTCAGAGGCGACGTTGACAAGACCGCGTCGGATTGCAGGCTCAGCGCTCACGAGCTTGAGATGGCGGAGGACGACGAGCGCCGACTGGAGAGCCAGTACGACAGGCTGTTTGAGGCTTCGCAGGAGAACAAACAGTCCGCCGGCGCGCTTTACAACCGCATAAAAGAGATAAACGCCGCCATCCGTCAGGCGGAAAGCGAGGCAGCCGCGATCGAGAGCCGCACCGTCCATGCGAAAGCCATGGCGCAGGCGGCAGAGGCTTCGGCGCAGAGCCGCAGAAGCGAGGCGGAAAACGAGCGGGGCGAGGCGGAAAAGCTGCGCGGCAGAGTTTCGGAAATACTCGGCGAGATAGATGCCAAAAACTCAGAGATCGCAGAGTGCGAGAA
>USKS01000120.1 GCA_900555345.1 uncultured Eubacteriales bacterium | reverse complement strand
CTTGAGTATTACGTTGCCTGAAAAGCCGTCGCAGACGATAACGTCGCAGGTGTCGGTCATCATGTCGTTGCCCTCTATGTTGCCAACGAAATTAAGGGGCAGCGTCTCGATCTTTTCGTACGCCTCGAGGACACGCTTGCTGCCCTTGCCGATCTCCGTTCCCACGGAAAGCAGCCCTATGCGCGGGTGCTCAACGGAGAACATACACTTCATAAATTCGTCGCCCATAAGCGCAAAGGCTATCATGTCGTCCGAGCGGCAGTCTACGTTTGCGCCGCAGTCGGCAATGCAGATAAACTTTCCGCCCGGCGCGGGCAGTACGGTCGCAAGCGTCGGCTGGCGAAGCCCTGGTATAAGCCCCAGGTGCACTATGGTGCCTATCATAACGGCGCCCGTGTTTCCCGCGCTGACCATCGCGGCGGCGTCGGGATCGCTTTTCAGCGCCTTCAGCGCAAGTACAAGGGAAGAGTCCTCTTTCTCCCCCATAACGCACATGGGAGAGTCGTTGTTTGTAACGTACACATCGGTATCGACGGTCTCATACATATCTTCCGACACGCCGCGCCCTTCAAGCTCATTTCGTATTTTGCCGGCGTTTCCGCAGAAAACCGCGCGAAAAGACGTGTCCGGGTCTGTAAGCGCACGTGCCGCGCCTTCTATTATAGGCTCGGGACCCGCGTCGGCTCCGCCGACATCTATAACTATTTTCTTTGTTTCTGCGCCCTTATTCATGCGGCAAAGCCTCCTTTTTGATTATGTGCGTAAGCGTTTTCGGCGGATATCCGCCGAAGGCTTATTCAACGGACATTATAAAGCTGTAAAGCTCCTGTCCGCCGTCTATAAAGTTGCAGTCCGTAAGGGGATTTTTTTCTGTGATGATTGCGCCGAGCTCCGCCTTGTCCCGCTCCGTAACGTCCGAGCCGCAGAACACGGTAATGACTTCTTTGTCGTCGATATCCTCAAGCTTTGACAAAAGAGCGGCGGCGGCATCCACCTTTGTTTTCTCTGCGCAGAGTATGCTGTCGCCGTCAAGACCGATAAAGTCTCCGCGGCGTATATCGACTCCGCCGATAGACGCGTCTCTTGTGGCGGTGGTGACATAACAGGTGGTGACCCTTGAAAGTCCCGCCGTCATGCCCTCTATAAGTTCTTCAACGCTGTCTGCGTCAAGGTCCATCATGGAAAGCGCGGAGTATCCCTCCGCAACGGAGGATGTGGGTATGACCCGCACATCGGCGCCGCCGTACATTTCGGCAGCCTGCTTTGCGGCAAGAATAACGTTTTTGTTGTTGGGCAAAAGGATTATATGATCCGCGTTCAGAGTGCCGAGAACGGCTATCATGTCCTCTGCCGAGGGATTATGGGTCTGACCGCCGTCGATCACGGCGGAAACGCCTATCTCGCGAAAATACTGCTTTATGCCCTCGCCGGTGCATACAGCTGCAACGGCGTATTTTACGTGTTTCGGACTTTTTGCTTCAGCCGATCTTCCGGATAAAAGTGCCGAGCTCTGCACCGTCATGTTTTCTATCTTTATGCTTAGCAGCTCACCGTAATTTCTTCCGAGCTCCAGCGCCTTTTCGGGACACTTTGTGTGTACGTGTACCTTGACGGCATCGCCCTCGCGGGCGCATACTACGGAGCTGCCGATCGCGTCAAGCTTTACGATAAGATCGCTTATATCAAAAGCCGAAACGTCGCATTTTGCACTGAGCAGTTGAAGTATGTATTCCGTGCAGTAGCCGTCTTCAAAAACGCTGTCGCGGGAGAAAAGGGAAAGGTCGGGCGCCGCGGCGGGACTTTCCGAAAAGCGGGAAAGGTCCTCATTCGCATCCTCTCCGAGCAGCGCCATCTCCATGCCGCGGAATATGCACAGCATGCCTGCGCCGCCGCTGTCTACAACTCCCGCCTCTTTCAGAACGGGCAGCTTTTCGGGGGTGGCGTCAAGCGAGCGCTTCATCTCGGAAACAAGCCCTGCAAAGCATTCTTCAAAGCTGTCAAATGTGTCCGCACTGCTGCAGAGAAACTGCGCCGAGTCACGCAGTACCGTAAGCATCGTGCCTTCAACGGGATTCAAAACGGCACGGTATGCAAGCTCGACTCCCGCCGCCATTGCTTTTGAAAAAATATCCGTGTCCATAACGTCGCTGTCTGCGACGCCTTTATAAAATCCCTTGATAAACTGCGAAAGTATAACGCCCGAGTTACCTCTGGCAGCCATCAGCGTGTTTCTGGAAAACAGACGCATATACTCCGCAATACTGCTGCTTGCGGGAGCGTTAAAGCCGCCCTCAAGGGTTTTCGACATATTGGTGCCGGTGTCTCCGTCCGGGACGGGAAACACGTTCAGGGCATTTATGGTTTCCGCGCTGCGGGCAAGGTTTTTATAAGCGCCCATGAGCAGAAGCCCCATGCCCGCACCGTCAATAACCGTCGTCATGTTTATATGCCTTTCCTTAGGGTTTTATTTGCCGAATATCTGTGCAAGAGTTTCCTTTTCTTTGGAGAGATCCGGACTTACGGCGTCTCCGAGGAAGAACGCCGCGCAAAGGCCGGGGCCGATAGAGCATCCGCAGGACATGCCGACGGGGAGTGTGATGATCTCGCGGGGAGCGATTTCTTTTTCTATCATTGTGCGCAGAGCGTCCGCTGCAGCTTTGCGGTCGGAGTGGGCGATAAACATTGTCTGCTCGCCGGGATCCTTTGCAAGCGCCTTTATATACTTGATTGTTGCGTCCAGGGCGGATTTTTTTCCTTTTGCTTTGTATATGACTTCGCAAAGACCCTTTTCGTTGAAGTCTGCCATGGGATTTATGCCGACCATGGAGCCGAAAAACGCCTGAAAGTTTGAAACTCTGCCCGTTTTTACAAGGAAGAACAGGTCGTCCATGCAGCCCATCTGATGTATGCGAAGCTTGGTTTCGTTTACATACTGCGCGCATTCGTCGATGTCGGCGCCGCTGTCTCTTTTTTGGCATGCAAGCATTACAAGCATTGCAAACGCCGTTGAGTAGCGCAGGGAGTCAACGCAGATTATTTTTCTCTCGGGATATTTCTCCGTAAGCTCCTTTGCAATGAGAATGCCGAGCTGATATGTGCCGGACAGCGCGGAGGAAAGAGAGATGAACAGGACGTCGCGACCTTCCTTCAGATGCCTCTCCATTACGGAGTATCCTTCTTCTTCCGCAAAGGTTGCCGTTTTATAAAGCACCTTGCGTCCGCTCATGGATTTATAGAACTGTTCGGGGGTCATCCTCTCCCAGTCGATGTCGCTGGGTTCGGTATGACCGTCGGGAAAATATACCGTGCCGTGTAGAATGTCATCAACGCCGAAGCGCTCTCTGAGATCTTTTGAAAGATCGCAGCCGGAATCTGCAATAATTGCGTAGTTGCTCATTTGAAAATATCCTTTCCGAGTAAGTTTTGTATAGATACAAAGCTATGATACCATATAATTGCTTTTTTTTCAACAAAAAAGTCTTTTCTTTGACTGAAAAACGGTGGAAATTCCGAAAAATTCTGTTATACTATATGTTGTATTACGCAAATAAGGAGAAAAGAATTGTACTGGATTTTCATAGTTCTCGGTGTTTTGGCTGCGGGAGGGATTGCCGCAATGCTTATTATAACCTTACCCATATCGAAAAAGGTATATGACATATGTCTTGTCAGAACCGAGCCCGAAAAATGGCCGAGGGTTTGCTCTGCTCCCGAAAACGAGGAGCAGAAGGCTATGTGGGATGAGGGCTGCCGCTGGGCTGACAGTCACAGCAGCGCTATGCGCGAGGTGAGTATCGAAACAGAGGGACTGCGTCTTGAGGGAGAGCTTTACGATTTCGGCGGAGACAGGTGTGTTGTCATTTTTCCCGGCAGATGCGAGTGCCTTAAATACTCATACTACTATGCAAAGCCTTACGCCGACGCCGGCATAAGCGTGCTTGTAACGGATCCCCGTGCCCACGGCAAAAGTGAGGGAGTATACAGCACCGTCGGCTCTGCCGAGGGCAGAGACGCAATTGCATGGACACATTATCTGACGGAAAGCTGCGGCATGAGAAGCGTATACTATCACGGCGTTTGTATCGGCGGCGCAGCGGCAATATTTGCGGCGTCGTCTCCCGACTGCCCCGACGAGGTGCGCGGTATTGTGACTGAGGGCTGCTTTGTAAACTTCAGAGAAACTTTCAAAAACCACATGATAATCGACAAACGTCCGCTTTTCCCCGTACTTGATATGGTGATGATCCGCCTGTGGGCTGCCACCGGAGTGAACGTCCTGCGGGAATGCCCGCTCAAGGCGGTAAGCCGCCTTGAGCGGCCCGCGCTGTTCATTTTCGGCGAGCTTGATCCGTATTCCGTGCCCGAAAAAAGCCGCAGGCTGTTTGCGGCATGCGCATCCGACAATAAAAAAGATGTATGGCTGCCCCGCGGCGGACATTCGCATCTGAGAATAAACAACACCGAGGCATACGACAAGGCTGTCGGCGACTTTATCGGCAGCCTATGATAAAGGGTATAACAAAGAAAAAGTACGCCGCGTTTTCCATTGATGTGGAGGCGTTTTCCGACACGGGCTGTATAAGCAGGCTGGAGGGCGGCGCGGGCGACTGGGACGATATGCTTGACGGTCTTGACAGATATATGGATATGCTTGACGCGCATGGCATACGCGCCACCATGTTCGCGCTTGCAAGCACAGTGCAGTCCGACGGCGTGGCGGAAAGACTCAGAAGGTACATAAGCCGAGGTCACTGCGTGGCACTGCACGGTCTCAGGCATACGGCGCTTGACGCAATGGACGTGCGCCGCTTCAGAGAAGAGACGGCGCTTGCAAAAGAGATACTTGAAAAAGAGCTCGGAATTACTGTGCGCGGCTACCGCGCTCCGTTTTTCAGCCTTGACAACGAAAAGCTTGAAATTCTGCGCGAGATGGGATTTTGCTACGATTCGAGCCGCATGGAATACACGGGCGCGCAGCACAACGGGCGGCTCGATGTTTCTGACTTTGACGAAGTTATGCACGGCGTCTTCAAAAAAGACGGATTTATGGAGATCGGAGTTACGTGCGAAAAGCTTTTCGGCTTCACCGTGCCTATTTCCGGCGGCGGATATATAAGGCTTTGCGGCCCCGGCTGGGGAGCCGTGAGGTCCATGATAGGGCACTATGCAAAGAGAGAGAACTGCTATGTTTTCTATCTGCATCCGTTTGAGATGTCGGACAGGGTGCCGCCGTGCCCGGACGGGCTTTGCCGCCGCGACAGGTATTATCTGCGCCACGGACTTCGCAGCTATGCCGCAAAGATAGAGGCGATCATAAAGGTGCTGGCGCGGGCGGGGTTTGAGTTCGTCACGTTTGACGAACTTTCGGCGTCTCTCAGCCCTGCCATGTGCTGATGTGCCGTCGCCTTCGTTGAGGCTTTGAAGCTGCAGACTTTCAGTTTTTTGCAAAGCATTTCAAACTTTATCGTCAGCTTACCGAACGTAAGTGAGAAGGACGTGAAGGGACTACTTTTCCGTAAG
>USKS01000119.1 GCA_900555345.1 uncultured Eubacteriales bacterium | reverse complement strand
CTTGACGACGGGTCGAGAACGGAAGAGCATATCTGACATTTCGGCACGAATACAAGACGCAGAAACCAAGAGGCAAGGCGCGCGAAAAAATCGCCGCCGCGCCGTTTTCGGTCTGCTGCCGTGCGCTCACCCATGACGCATACCTCCGAACAGTATTGAAAAATGTATATGTTTTTGCGGCTGAGACAAGGTTCGCTACCTTAAAAGCCGTAATCAAACTGAGCCGTCACTGCGCCGAAGCACCCGCGCTCGGCATCATAAGAGTGCGAAGAGAAGTGTATCTCTCCCGGCTCTTGCCGTTTTCCACCATGGTTTCAAGCACATCGGGACGTCCCACTAGTATTACCATTTCCGATGCTCTTGTGACCGCCGTGTACAGAAGATTGCGCGTCAGCAGCACGGACGCGCAGCCGTACAGCGGAATTATGACTACTGGGTATTCGCTGCCCTGACTTTTGTGCACGGTTATTGCGTACGCGTGCTCTATCTCGTCAAGCTGCGAGAATTCGTAGCGGCACTCTCTGCCGTCGAAGTTCATATCGCAGCACTCGCTTTTTTTGTCTATCCCCGCGATAAATCCGATGTCGCCGTTGAACACGCCCACGCCCTCGGTACCGTCCTTTTCCCATTCAACGCCGTAATTGTTCTTGTTCTGCATAATGCGGTCGCCGAGGCGAAGCACTATGCCGTGGGCGCTTTTTTCAGGCTTTGACGCATCCGGGGGATTCAGACTTTCCTGCAGCATGGCGTTGAGCGCTTCCGTTCCGGCAGCGCCCTTGCGGGACGGAGTTATGACCTGTATTCCGTCGGAGATCTTTTCTCCGTATGCCTTTGGCAGACGTGTTTTCACAAGCTCCGAAACGGTTGCGGCAATAGACGCGTCGTCATAGCGCTTCAGAAAGAAAAAGTCATTCGCGCGGTTGTCGCACTGCGGCATCTTGCCATCGTTTATGAGGTGGGCGTTGACGATTATCATGCTTTCCTTCGCCTGGCGGAATATGTCCGTGAGACGAACCGTGGTATAGGCGCCGCTGTCTATAATGTCGGCAAGCACGTTGCCCGCTCCCACGGACGGCAGCTGATCGCGGTCGCCGATAAATACGATGCGGCAGCCCGGTTTTGCGGCGCGCAACAGCGCCTCGAGAAGAATTATGTCTATCATGGAGGCTTCGTCGATTATGAGAACATCCTCGTCGAGATAGCAGGTCTGGTTGCGCATGAAACGGGGATTTTCATCGTCGTCGTTATGCTCCATTTCAAGAAGCCGATGTATGGTCTTTGCCTCGCAGCCGCACGCCTCGCTTATCCTTTTTGCGGCGCGGCCCGTGGGGGCGGCAAGCGCCGTGTCGAGCCCTATGGAGTCAAATATGGAGATAAGTCCTTTTATAACCGTGGTTTTACCGGTTCCGGGGCCTCCCGTCAGCACCATGACCCCGTTTTCAAGGGCGGAAGCTATGGCAAGACGCTGCAGCTTTGCGTACTCAAAACCGTTTTCGTTTTCCGTTTTCGCTATAAAGGCACCGATATCCTCGCCCGATACCTTCGGGCAGGCTCTGTTTATCTGGCGCAGCTTGTCCGCACAGTATACTTCTGCGCTGCGGTAGCGTGCGAGGGCATAATACAGAGTACCGTTGTTCTGAAACGAAACGATCCTGCCTTCCTTTTCAAGCGCTTTTATGTGCTCGGGCAGAATATCTCTTGCGACTCCCAGTATTTCGGACGCGGCGTCCTCAAGTTTTGCCTCGGGCAGACAGGTGTGTCCGCCGGATTGCGCCGCGGTCTTCAGTGTGTGGATGATGCCCGCGCGCAGACGGTCCTTTGAGTCCTGCGTAATTCCGCAGGCGCTTGCGATCGAGTCGGCGCGGCGAAATCCTATGCCGGAAAAATCGTCGCAGAGGCGATACGGATTATTTCGTATCATGTCAACAGCCTTGCCGCCCCATTTGCGGTATATCTTCATTGAGGTGGTGCTGCCGAAATAGTCGGCGCAGAACATCATAACGTTTCGTGCCCCTGCGATATCCGCAAACGATTCGGAGACGGCGCGTGCTTTTTTCAGCGTGATCCCGGGCAGCTCCGCAAGCCAGTCGGGGTGGTTTTCCATAACGTCGAACGTGTCTTCGCCGAAACGCTCCACGATCTTTGCGGCGGTTTTCGGACCAATGCCGTGTATGGCGCCGGAGGACAGATAGCGAAGTATCTCGTTTTCCGTTCCCGGCAGGGTCTTTTCGTACATTTCAACCTTGAACTGCCTGCCGTATGTAGGGTGATTTGTCCACCTGCCGGCGGCGGTTACGGTGTCGCCCTCCGCGATATACGGCATCGTTCCCACAAGCACCGCAGGCAGTCCGTTTTCGTCTTCGATCTCGCACACGGTATATCCGGTCTCGTCAGAGGAGTAGATAACGGAGTCCACCGTTCCGCTGACGCTTTCTTTTTCGTTTTTGTCTTCAGCGTCCGTATACATAGGCACCCTCCGTTTCATACTTTTTTGCTACCGAATATTATACCTCTTATTCTTTGCTTTGTCAATTTTTCTCTTTATATAACGCACGCACCTTGCGGCGAGCGCCCCGATCTCCCCGGCGGCGCAGTATACGCCGAATATGAAGAAGACCGATATAATAACGCAAACTATGGTGTTCACTTTGTTTTCCGTCCTTTCTCGCGGCGGGGCGGGGCGTTTTCGCCCGTGCCGCCGCCTTTTTTGGGGGAGGCGGCGGATATATCTCTCCCATGGCATGATATGCCGCATTTGCGGGCGGCTCTACCGCGCGGAATAAAATCGCGCGGCCCGGCAGATACTGTTTTATGGAATAGCTTTCATAAACTGCCTTAATATTCGTCGCAAAATACAAATTCTTGTGCAAAACGGAGAAATTTACGCTTTTTTAATGTGAGTGTTGACATAAACATATTTGTGTGATAGAATGACTTTACGCGTAATGGCGCAAAAGCTATAGCTATGCCCAAAACGCGGCGCTTAAATTGTGTATGACCGACGGCGTCGGTTGTATATAAACATTTATCACCGAAGAAAGGAGTCGAAAAGAATGCCAACCTTTAACCAGCTTGTAAAGCAGGGAAGAAAGGACAAGACCTACAAGTCAAAGTCCCCTGTAATGCAGCAGGGCTTCAACACCATCAAGAACAAGCCCGTTGACCAGCATTCTCCCCAGAAGCGCGGAGTATGCACAAAGGTTTCCACCACTACGCCGAAGAAGCCTAACTCAGCTCTCCGTAAGGTAGCCAGAGTAAGATTTACAAACGGCATGGAGGCATGGACCTACATCCCCGGTATCGGCCACAACCTTCAGGAGCACTCTGTCGTACTTATCCGCGGCGGACGTGTACGTGACCTGCCCGGTGTGCGTTACCACATCATTCGCGGTACTCTTGATACGCAGGGCGTTGCAAACCGCAACCAGTCCCGTTCCAAGTACGGCGTAAAGCGCGCAAAGAAGAAATAATCGTCTTTTTTGCACATGCGGGCCAGCCCGCAAACTCCTCGAAATATTTCAGCAGCTGCTGAAGGTGACAGATGTTTATATACTTCCGGCTCACTTTCGCACGACGGAATTGATTTTCGAGTACCTATGATAACAATTTTTATTGAAGGAGGGAAGTAAAGTGTCGAGAAGAGGTCAGATTTCCAAGAGAGACGTTCTGCCGGATCCTCTGTATAATTCAAAGCTCGTAACAAAGCTTGTAAACAACATTATGCAGGACGGCAAAAAGGGTGTTGCTCAGAAGATCGTATACGAGGCATTCGCCATCGTAGAAGAGAAGACCGGCAACAATCCCCTTGAAGTCTTTACAGAAGCTCTCGATAATGTAATGCCGGTCCTGGAGGTAAAGGCTCGCCGTATCGGCGGTTCCAACTACCAGGTTCCTATGGAAGTTAGACCCGAGAGAAGATATACTCTCGGACTTCGCTGGATGACCAACTTTGCAAGAAACCGCGGTGAAAAGACCATGGCGGAGCGTCTTGCAGGCGAGATCATGGACGCGAAGAACAGCACCGGCGGTGCTTTCAAAAAGAAAGAAGAAAGATCTGTTTTTACTAACTCGAAGTCGGGAGCAACTGTCCCTACTTTTATAAACTCACCGATAATCTTAACCGGCTGTCCTTTAAATTTTGTTGTAGCCATAGTTTTCTTGTTTTATATGTCTATATAACAAACGAACTGTTGGAAAAGTTCGCCCAAAACTTTTCCAACTGCAAATTGTTACTCTCACAAACATGATTACAATAACCATTTAAAATTAAATTTGCATGAAAACTTTATTTGACGAACTTCAATGCGAAGTAAAAAACTGGTGGATGTCTCTCTTACTTGGTATACTCTATGTAGTAGTTGCTATAAGTCTGATGTTTGCTCCGTTCAGCGGTTATGCAGTTTTGAGTATTCTGTTCAGTATATCGATGCTGTTCAGCGGTTTGTTAGAGATTTCTTTCGCCGTAAGCAACCGGAAGAATGTTTCCAGCTGGGGTTGGTATCTGGCAGGCGGTATCATCGACATGATATTAGGTTTCTATCTGATAGCTTATCCGCTGTTAAGCATGGAAGTAATTCCATTCATCATTGCATTCTGGTTAATGTTCCGCGGCTTTTCTTCCATCGGCTATGCCATGGATCTGAAAAGATATGGTACCAGAGACTGGGGATGGTATATTGCCTTCGGCATATTAGCTGTGATTTGTTCACTCCTCATTCTGTGGCAACCGGCAATAGGTGCCATGTATGCTGTCTACATGATCTCATTTGCATTCCTTATTATCGGATTTTTCCGCATTATGTTGTCTTTTGAGTTGAAGAACCTTCATAAGCGAGGAAGAAGTATGAGAGATAAAAATGAAGAAAAAGAAATTCCAGTAGGATAAGTAGCAATCCAGCCCGGAAAAACGAGTTGACTAAAGAACCTGGCAACAGGAACTCGCCAACTCGCTTTTTCATTAGTTACACCTCAGAAAGCGATGCATAGTGGTTCTGGATACCCCCATCTGACGAGCTAATTCCGAACAAGAAACACCTCGCTTGGATTCACGCATCAAACGTCTTTTATTCTCACGGAGTACTCGCATTGCAGGACAGGTTCCTTTTTTACGTCCTAACTTGACACCTTCCTGTTTTCGTCTTGCCAACGCTTCCTTAGTCCGCATGGAAATCAAATTACGCTCTATCTCCGCCATCAATCCAAATGCAAACCCCAATACTTTACTGTTAATGTCATTTTGAAAAACATATCCCTCTTTCGTGCTGTACAAAATAATTTCTTTCTTTATACACGAATTGAGAATGGTCATGATTTCTAACAAGGTGCGACTCAATCTTGAAATCTCCGTTACAATCAACGCATCCCCCCGCTGCATCCGGTTCAACATCCCCGACAGCTTTCGCTCCTTACTACTCACACTACCGCTCACTGTCTCAGTGTACCACTTGTCAATCTTCAATCCATTTTTCTCTGCAAAGCGCAGAAGTTCTTCACGCTGATTAGCCAGAAACTGCTTTTCTGTACTCACTCTTAAAT
>USKS01000118.1 GCA_900555345.1 uncultured Eubacteriales bacterium | reverse complement strand
AAACAGCATAACGCCCGCACCGCGGCCGCCCGTGCCGCCCGCCGCAAGGTGATCGGAATATCTTCTCTGCATTGATGTGTCCCTCGGGAGTAGCGAGGCGTCTCCCGTCCAGTCAACATTAAAAATACGCCAGCAGTCCTTGTAGCCCGGGTCGTCATAGTCATACATAACGTCAAAATCGCGTATAAAGTCTCGGCTGTTGGAGTCCGGCGGCAGAATATTCCTTACAGGTCCGTAAAGCAGCCATGAGAAGCACTGACCGCACAGTATCCCGTTCTGCAGGCAAAAAGGAAAATACTTTTCGAAAAACGCATATGCCTTTTTATAAGAGTCAAGCACCTTGTCACGGGTAAGCGGACCCGTTGCGGGGATGTGCAGAGCAGCCGCCTTTGAGGTATCGGGCACAAGCTCCACACCGAATTTCGTATACGTTTCGTGCGAAGCGAAGAAATCCATAATTTCAAACTGAAGCCTGCCGAGGGCAAATCGCTCAAGCGAGAAATACTGCGGCAGCCATCCTCCCACGAATGTGCCCCAGACGCCGTATTTTTTTTTGCACTCTATCGCCTTTGTGCGAAGATCGGTGACACTGTCCAGCCAGACTGTGTCGTCATATCCTTTTTCTTTATAAAGCTCTTTCAGATGCTCGGTCCACAGGCAGTAAATTATAAGATTGCCCGCGTATTTATGTACGCCCGCGCTCTCCGCCGCCTCTCCGCATCTGTCATGCAGAGCCTCAAAATCAATGTCTATAGATCTCTTATATTCGTCAACACATTCTTCAAACACCGCGCGCGCCGAACGAGCGGCGCAGATTTTATCAAGATCGCCGAGTAGCGACTCTGCGGCGTCCGTCGGAAAAGCGCATATTTTCAAAAAGCTTTCGAAATATTTCTTCATGTAATTGCCACCGTTCGGTTCTTTTTTACTATTATAAATTAGTGGGGACAAAAAATCAATAGCGGCGCCGCATTTTTGCATTTTTTACGCTGCAGTCCTGCAAAATCGTTCCGCTGCCGCCTCTGCTTCTTGCATTTACGGCTTATTAGGTGTATAATCATGCTGAGATCAAGGAAAAAGGCGGTCAAAATATGTTCAACATTCTTGTTGTCGAGGACGACGCGGAGCTCAACAGGCTTTTCTGCACCGTTCTCGAAAAAAACGGCTACAACCCCATCGGCGCCTCCGACGGCGAGGCAGCTCTGGACATAATGCAGAGCGAATATATTGATCTTATCATAACAGACATTATGATGCCGCGCCTCGACGGTTTTCAGCTTACAGAGTCGCTCAGGCATACAGACCGCACGACCCCCGTTCTGCTTATAACCGCAAAGGACTCTTTCGGCGACAAGCAGCGCGGATTTCTCTCCGGTGCTGACGACTACATGGTAAAGCCCATAGACGTTGAAGAAATGCTGCTGCGCGTCGGGGCGCTGCTTCGCCGTGCAAGGATAATCAGCGATCACCGCCAGGTGGTGGGCAGCACCGTGCTCGACTACGACGCGCTTACCGTCACCGTGGGCAAAAAAGAAACGGTTTTGCCGCAAAAGGAGTTTTATCTGTTATACAAACTGCTCTCCGCCCCGGGACATATCTTCACGCGTCAGCAGCTCATGGACGAGATATGGGGCATGGAAAGCGAAACGGAAGCCCGCACGGTCGACGTTCACATCAACAGACTGCGCGAAAGGTTCAGAGACTGCACCGATTTTTCAATAGTCACGGTGCGCGGGCTCGGGTACAAGGCGGTAAAGAGCTCCTCGGACTGAATACGCCTCTGCCGAAAGGATCATTTTTATGAAAAAGCACAGCTTCAAGCTTGAGTTTTATTTTTCGCTCATAATATTTGCCATAATGACCGCGTCCGTCATAGTCATAGCGCCGTTTTTCGTAATAGCGCGCAGCCGCGGCTTTTTCAACGGGCTCGACCTTTTCATAACCGCGTCCATAATGTACGGCTTCAGCATAATCGCGGGCGTTGTCATATCCGCCGTTATCGGCAAGCGCATACTTGAGCCTATCAAAAAATTCAGTGCCGCCGCACGAAAGATCGCCGGCGGAGATTTCAGCGTGCGCCTTGAAGAAAAGTCGCGGATAGACGAGCTTCGCTGCATGGCTCGGGACTTCAACCTTATGGCGCAGGAACTGGGCAACACCGTAACGTTCAGAGAGGATTTTATAGCAAATCTTTCCCACGAATACAAAACACCGCTTGCCTCCATTGAGGGCTACGCTTCACTTCTTCGCGGCGACTCGGTAAGCGACGCCGAGCGGCGCGAGTACGCGCAGCGCATATACTCATCGGCCAAGCGTCTTTCCCGTCTTTCGGGCAATATCCTCAAAATATCGCAGCTTGAGGGTATGGAGATCATACCGGACAAAAAGATCTACCGTCTTGATGAGCAGATACGCGAGGCTATACTGCTGCTCGAGCCTGAATGGAGCAAAAAAGAGATAGATCCGGAGATCGACCTTGCCGAAACCGTATACTACGGAAACAAAGACATCGTGATGCATATCTGGATGAATATTCTTTCAAACGCGGTAAAATTCACACCCGAGCACGGAAAAATAGATGTTTCTCTTACGTCCGACAGAGATCTCGCGGTGTGCAGAATAAGCGACAGCGGCATCGGCATGACGGATGAGGAGCTTAAACGCGTATTCGACAAATTTTATCAGGCGGATACCGCCTGCAAAGGCGATGGCAACGGTCTGGGTCTGACTCTTGCGGCGCGGATCGCAAAGCTTTGCGGCGGCGGCATAGACGTTTCCTCCGTCCCCGAAAAAGGCTCTGTTTTCACGGTCACTCTGCCGCTTTGACGAATATTTTCCCGCCGCACGCTCCGATGTGCATTTTATATAAAATCTTTCATATTTTATATGTGGATTTATATAACAGGTGTCAGAGGTGCGGAACTTGCAAAAAATATTGACATATAACAATTTGTTGTGTTATAATATCATACACTGCCAAAATAGCGGGTATATAAAAAGCGCATAAAAATTCGCAGTGTTCGTCTGCTCACCGAGGCTCCGGCGCTTGCGCGCAGGTAATCCGTGCGCATTTGATATTTTGCCCGTATACAAAAGATTTCACCGCTTTTGCAAAAGCGCAAAAGCTTTCGGATAATATAAAATCATCAGGAAAGGCAAATATAATGGCTGACAAATTCGTTATTATTACAGACTCCGCGAGCGATCTCAGCCCGGAGCGCGCAAAAGAATACGGAGTAAGCTTGATTCCTCTTACCGTCACGGTTGAGGGCAGCGATCCCGTCCCGGATACCGAAGCCGACAAAAAAGAACTGTATGCAGAGCTTCGCGCTAAAAAGAGCGCAACGACCTCTGCCATCAACTATGAGGCTGCTCTTGAAGCCATCGGCGCGGAAGTCGGCGCAGGCAATGATGTTCTGTACATCGGTTTCTCCTCCGGACTCAGCAGCACTGCAAGCACGGGCATACTTGTTTGCAAAGAGCTTTCCGAGCAGTATCCCGACAGAAAGGTGTACGGCGTTGATTCGCTGTGTGCTTCTCTCGGCGAAGGTCTGCTTGTTTACCTTGCGGCAAAGAAACGCGACAGCGGCGCTTCCATCGAAGAGGTACGCGACTACGTCGAAGACACAAAGCTGCACCTTTGCCACTGGTTCACCGTTGACGATCTGTTTTTCCTGAAGCGCGGCGGGCGCGTTTCCGCGGCTACTGCCGTTGTGGGCTCTATGCTTTCCATAAAGCCCGTAATGCACGTAGATAACGAAGGTCATCTTATAAATGTCGGAAAAGCGCGCGGCAGAAAGGCTTCTCTCGAAGCACTTGTAAATAAAATGGCGGAGACCGCTGTCGACCCCGCATCGCAGACTGTATTCATCTGCCACGGCGACTGCATTGAGGATGCCGAATACACGGCAAACCTTATCCGCGAGCGTCTGGGCGTCAAAGATATAATGATAGATTATACGGGTGCCGTTATCGGTTCGCACTCCGGACCCGGCACACTGGCAATATTCTTCCTCGGCACCCACCGCTGAGAATATTAATCTGTCCGTATATGCAGACGGCAATATTTCCCTTTTGCAGCCTGCGTGTTTGTAGCTTTTAACCCCGCCCTTGCCATGCGGCAGGCGGTCAGGATCAAGTTTGCAAAGAGAAAGGCATAGACAAAATAATGAAAATCACCGGAACTCTGTACCGCGATATGATAGTCAGCGCAGCCTGCTGCCTTGACAACGATAAGGAAAGGGTAAACAACCTTAACGTGTTCCCCGTTCCCGACGGCGATACAGGTATAAACATGAGTCTTACAATGAGCGGCGTGCGCGGAGATTACTCGGCGCAAAGCTTTGAGGGCGGAGTCGGAGAAGCGGCGCAGAAGGCGGCAAACCTTATGCTGCGCAGCGCCCGCGGAAACTCGGGCGTTATCCTCTCTCTGTTCTTCAGAGGCATTTCCAAAACGTGGAAAGAGCTTTCCGAGGCTGACAACGCCGACATCATCCGCGGCTTTGAAAGAGGCACCGCGGAAGCGTACAAGGCTGTTATGAACCCCACCGAGGGTACTATACTTACGGTTATGCGCCTCATGACTGAGGGCGCCTCCGAAGCGCTCACCGCAAAGCCCGATATGGAGCTTTGCGAGCTTTTCACCGTTATGCACCGCGAGGCTGCCGCAGCTCTTGAAAAAACTCCGGATATGCTGCCACAGCTGAAGCAGGCGGGTGTTGTAGACTCCGGCGGTTCGGGATTTCTCGACGTTATTCAGGGTATGCTTTCCTGCCTTGAGGGAAACCCTGTTACCGCAAACGCACAGGAGCCCGAAAAGAAAGCCGCATCCGACAGTGCCGATTTCTCAAACTTCAATACAGACAGCATTAAGTTTGCATACTGCACCGAGTGCATCGTTACCAAAAACGAAAAGTATGTCGGCGAGGGCACTGCCGACGCCCTGCACCAGTTTATTATGAAGCTCGGCGACAGCGTTGTTTTCGTTGACGACGCTGAGATCATCAAGCTGCACGTACACACAAACAAGCCCGGCAAAGTGCTCACCGAAGCGCTGCGCTACGGCTCTCTCTATACCGTAAAGATAGAAAACATGAAAAATCAGCACTCTTCCCTTTCGGAGAGTGCCGCCGCAAAACCCACGTCGGGCGAAAAGCCCGACGCTGACAGCGCACCCGTTGCCACGGCACCGGTCGTTCCCGAAAAAGACTACGGTTTTGTGACCGTATGCATGGGCAGCGGACTTGAAGCTCTGTTCGGAGATCTTGCAGCCGACAAAATAGTCTCCGGCGGTCAGACAATGAACCCCAGCACCGACGATATCGTTAACGCCGTGCTCCAGACCCCCGCAAAGACCGTATTTGTTCTCCCCAACAACAAAAACATCTGCATGGTAAGCCAGCAGGCTGCAAGGATAGTCAAGGACCGCAAGGTCGTAGTTATCGAAACCGTTTCCGTTCCCGAGGGCGTTTCCGCAATTCTCGCTTTTGACGAGAGCGCAGACCTTGACGCAAATATCGCCGCTATGAAAGAAGCAATCTCCGGCGTTACAACGCTTTCAACCACATACGCCGTCAGAGACACGGAAATCGGCGACACTGCCATTAAG
>USKS01000117.1 GCA_900555345.1 uncultured Eubacteriales bacterium | reverse complement strand
GGCGGATTCGTCATCGGTGTTGCCGACGACCCGGGAATGCACTCCTCACAGAACGAGCAGGACAGCCGTCATTACGCAGAGGCCGCGAAGCTGCCCATGGTGGAGCCTGCGGACTCCGTTGAGTGCAAGGAGTTTGTACGTCTGGCGTATGAATACTCCGAAAAATTCGACACCCCCTTTATACTGAGACTTACCACGAGAGTTTCCCACTCGTCCGCCCCCGTTGAGCTTGAGGGCAGATGCGAGAAGGAGCTCGCGGCATACGAAAAAGATCCCGCAAAGCACGTTATGATGCCCGGCAACGCAAAGCGCCGCCACGTCGTTGTCGAAAAGCGGCTCGAAGATCTGGAGGACTTTGCCTGCATCTGTCCCTTCAACAAGATCGAAAAAGGCGGCAGTCTCGGCATTATCACGGCGGGCAACTGCTACAACTATGCAAAAGAGCTATTCGGCAGCAGTGCCTCCTACCTTAAGCTCGGCATGGTATACCCTCTCTCGAAAAAGCTTATTTCCGAGTTTGCGCAGAGCGTTGACAGGATCATCGTTATAGAAGAGCTTGACGGCTTTATCGAGACGTTCTGCCGCAGCATCGGACTTGACGTCACCGGCAAGGACGTGCTTCCCCTTTGCGGAGAATACTCTCAGGCGCTTCTGCGCGAAAAGCTTACGGGCGAGGAGATGCCCTCCATATCCCTCGGCGACGATATACCCGCGCGTCCCCCCGTGCTCTGCCCCGGATGTCCCCACCGCGGCGTGTTCTATACGCTCAGAAAGATGGGACTCACCGTTTCCGGCGATATAGGCTGCTACACGCTGGGCGCGGTGCCTCCGCTTGCGGCAATGGACTCTACATACTGCATGGGCGCTTCCATATCAGCCCTGCACGGATTTAACAAGGTCCGCGGCGACGAGGACCGTTCCGTAGCTGTCATCGGCGACTCTACATTCATGCATTCCGGCATGACGGGCCTTGTGAATATCGTATACAACGGCGGCCGTTCCACCGTTATCATCCTTGACAACAGGATCACCGGTATGACGGGCCATCAGCAGAATCCCCTTACGGGTCTGACGCTGAAAAACACACCCGCGCCTTACATATGCCTTGAGGACATATGCGCGGGTCTGGGTGTTGCGAGAGAGCATATAAGAGTGACCGACCCCGCAGATCTTAAGGATCTTGAAAAGGTCATAAAGGAAGAGCTCGGAGCGGACTGCCCCTCCGTTATCATATGCCGCCGTCCCTGCGCGCTGCTCAAAGGCGTTGAGAGAAAGCCCGCGCTGCACGTGAATGTCGAAAAGTGCCGTGGCTGCACCTCCTGCATGAAGATAGGCTGCCCGTGCATTTCCGTCGTTACGGATGAAAACGGCAAGAAAAAAGCCTCCGTTGACCCCCATATGTGCGTCGGCTGCGGACTTTGCAAGCAGCTTTGCGCCTTCGGTGCGTTTGAAGACTGACATACAGAGATAAGCTGAGAAAGGCATAGATATTATGGAAACGAAAAATATAATGATAGTCGGCGTCGGCGGTCAGGGCTCTCTGCTCGCCAGCCGCATTCTCGGTGCTGCCGCAATGGCAAGCGGATATGACGTAAAAGTCTCCGAGGTCCACGGCATGAGTCAGCGCGGCGGCAGCGTTGTTACATACGTCCGCTACGGCGAGGGCGTTGCCTCCCCCGTTATATGCGAGGGCGAAGCGGATGTTATCCTCTCATTTGAAATGCTTGAGGCTGCCCGCTGGCTTCCCTATCTGCGCACGGGCGGAACCATCGTTACCGGCACGCAGAAGATAAATCCCATGCCCGTCATCACGGGCGCGGCAAAGTATCCCGAAGAAATTGACGAAAAAATAAGAGCGCTGGGCGTAAAGCTCGTCGCGGAGGACGCCGCCGCTATCGCCGCCGAGGCAGGCAGTGAAAAAGCTGCGAACGTTGCGCTTATCGGTCTTGCCGCCCATGTGCTCGGCTTTGACGCTGACGTTCTGAGAAAAGCGGTCGAGGACTGCGTGCCCGCAAAAGCAAGAGAGATAAACCTGCGCGCGTTTGACGCCGCAACCGCAAAAATAGGCTGATGCAATGGTAGATCTTTTATCACTGCAGAAGTATTTTATACTTTCCCATCTGCACGAGGGCGACACGGCGTGCGACTTTACCATGGGCAACGGTCACGACACAGCATTTCTCTCGCAGACCGTAGGACCGCTCGGCAGCGTTACCGCCTTTGACATTCAGCCGAAGGCACTCGAATCCACCGCGCGCAATCTGCGCCAGTGGAACTGCCCCGAAAACTGGCGGCTCGTGTGCGCCTCGCACCACCTTGCAAAGGAGTATGTAAAAACTCCCATAAAGGCGGGTATGTTCAATCTGGGATATATGCCCGGCAGCGGCAACAAGGCTCTCACCACTATGAGAAGCACCACTCTGCCCGCCGTTGAATCCGCCCTTTCCATGCTGGACCGCGACAGCATACTTATGGTCGCTGTATACCCCGGTCATCCCGAGGGAGAGGCGGAAGGAGAGGAGCTGCAGAAATATTTCTCGCAGCTTTCACGCTATAAGCTGTGCATTGCTAAATTTCAGATGTGCAACTCTCCCCAGTCACCCTATTTTATGATAGCCGAAACGAAATAATCGCGAAAATACCGAAAATCCACCAAACCGGAGAAAGGCGGTGCATATACGTGAGACAAGACAGCGAACGTCCGTTTGTAAACGAAGACGGAACTTTGTCAAGACCGCGTCATGTGCAGCCGCAGCCCGAGCCGCAGCGCTCGTCAAGAATGCGAAGCGTGCTCGGCGCAGAGCCGCAGAGCGGATACACGTACACGCCGCCCCGACAGGCAGCGCCCGCGGGGAAAGCTCCGCGACCCGTACCCGTCCGCCCCGCTCCGGATACAACAAGACAGCAGATCCCGCAGCCCCGCGTCGGTGCCCGGCGGCATCCGTATGCAGAGAACCGTCCCTACGGCGGCAATTTGCAAAACACACCAAGCAGAGCAAACCGCGTCCCCGGACAGGCAGGCGCGGCACACGGAGCTTTTCAGGCGGCGAACCGCTCAGGCGCCGCATACGGCGCTGTGCAGGCGGCAAACAGGGCCGGCGGCGCAACGCGACCGCAGGGTGCGGGTAACTTCTACGCGGCGCAGGGCGCAAGTATGCGCTCGGATGCCCGCAGCGTTCCGGGATCTGACGGCAGAGCGTTAAGAGGACAGCAGGCAAATGCCCACGCGCATGCTGCGCCCCGCGCGAATTCGCCAGCCGCACGTCAAATATCAGGACATCCGCAGCCCGGTATGCAGCCGCGGCAAAGCACTGCTCCGCATCATAACGGCGCGCACGGGCGCGGGCAGATCGGCAATATGCGCCCGGCGGCAAGCAATGCGCAGACAAGAAATGCCCGCGCAACCGAAGCGGGCACACGCAGAATCCAAAACACAGCTCCATCTCCAAAGCATCACCGCGCCGATCAGAACGGCAGGCGCACCGACGGCAGTACGCGCTCGCAATGGATAATGCCCGAAGGTTCGGCACAGTACGGCATCGGCGGCGATCCGCGCATAGGCGGCACACGCCCCGATACGGCGCGCCCGGGCGCGTACCCGGGCAATACCGCGCCGCACCGCAGCGGTGCAGGCACCGCGGCGGGCGCAGTCCCTCAGGGCAGAAACCGCACCCCGCAGGGGCGCGGCACAGACCCGTACGGTGCACGGAGAAAGGCGGACGGCGGCAGGAAAGACAGAAGTGTCGGCGCCGCTATCCTCTACGGCATTAAAATATTCTCCCGCCGACTTCTTATCATGCTCATAATCTGCTCCCTCTGCACATTCTGGTGGTACAGAGCGAACTTCTACTCCAAAAACGGCGGCAGAGGCGACAATATCGAATACTCGATGGTCTCCGGCAAGGAAACGCTGCACAGCTTTACGGCGGGCGCAGCCTCGGCATATTACCACGGCATATGCTACACGGATTTTTCAACCGTTTCCGCCTGGCTGGGGCTTGCCGAGGTCGGCAGCATTGACGCTATGCGATATGTGGCGGCAGATGCCGCGGATCACACTGCGGCGGGCAGCGGGCGCGAGGAGTACGTTATATTCCGAAACGGCTCGGAGACCGCTGTTGTAAACGGCACGTCGGTCATAATGGCGGGCGCGTGCCGGGTCGTCGGCTCGCATATATGGATACCTCTCTCATTTATTGAGAATTATATATACGATGTCAGTGTTGAAAAGCCCTCCGCCAAATCGGTAAAATTCTCGAAAACGGTCGAGGACGGCTCAAAAGACGCGGAGGCAGAAGTTTCCTTCAAGCTGAAGCGTGCCAACACGCTCACACCCGACAGAAGTGCCGACACCTGACAAAACCGAGAAAGGATGTGCACATATGGCAGACGAAAGAGACAATAATTTCAGTCTTTCGGATACGGAAAACAGCCGGTCACATGAGCCCCCGCCCGTCACTGCGGCGGACGATACGCAAAGCGACAGCTTTTTCATGACGGATATTCCCGTTGAAAAGGCGGAAGGCGATCCCGCCGACGGGCAGCATCACAGCGGCGAAGAGCACCGACATCACCATACGGACCATGACGGGCACTCTCACGAAAGCTCCGGACGCAGCCGCTCATCGCGAAGCCGACGCGAGTCAGGCTCTCATCGCTCATCGCACGGAGAGAGCCGCCGTAAAGAAAGCGGCGACGGCAAGCGTAAAGACTCCCGCAGGCATCACGAAAGCGGCAGCCGCAGGCATTCTTCGGACGCTCCCCGCACCGAGGGCGTTTGCGACACAAGCGACATTTCAGCCGCAAAGCACGGCGACCTTACCCACGAGAACTCTCACAGCGACGATAAAAAGAAAAAGCGCAGGCTGCCCGTACTTGCAAGAGTTATTATTATCATACTCGCGGCAGTGCTTCTCTGCGCGGGCGGCGCGTTTGTGTTTTTGCAGGCAAAGCTTTCTCTCATATCGAGATATGACCCCGATTCCGTCGACAAAGTAGACCCCGACGACGAGGATTTCGAGACCGACGCCAACGCCGGCGGATACGACGTTGTGACCCCCGGCGATATCGACTGGGATAAGGACACGAACGTTATGTCCAAAAGCGGCATTACGAATATTCTGCTTATCGGGCAGGATACGCGTGTGCCCGGTCAGCGCGGCCGCTCGGACACAATGATCATTCTGACCATAAACTCCAACGACAAAAAGCTCAAGATAACCTCTCTCATGAGAGATATGTACGTTCAGATCCCCGGATATTCCGACAACAGGATAAACGCCGCGTATGCTTTCGGCGGCTACGATCTTCTCAAGGAGACCATCGAAAAGAATTTCGGCGTTGCCATCGACCACTTTGCGGAGGTCGATTTCACGGGATTCGATGCGGCGGTGGATATCGTGGGCGGCGTTGACATATATCTTAACGCCGAGGAAGCAAGCCAGCTGAAAAACTGGGGGCACCGCACGGTGGAGGGTATGAATCACCTTGACGGCGCGGCGACCGCGGCATACTGCCGCATCCGCTATATCGGCAACGCGGACTACGAGCGCACACAGCGCCAGCGCACGGTGCTTTCGGCAATATACTCAAAACTTCGCCGCGAGGTTTCCGTGCCCATGATCATGGAGCTATGCAACAGCATTTT
>USKS01000116.1 GCA_900555345.1 uncultured Eubacteriales bacterium | reverse complement strand
CCTCAAGAGAAGTGAGTATATCCGCGGGCTCATCGCTTGCGGGCTCTTTACCGAGCGCAAGACTTACGTCGCGTGCAAACTTGTAGGGGCTTGCGGTAGATACGATAACGCAGGGAGTATCGTCGCCGGTATCATTGGCGTATTTATAGTAGCTGCCGAAAGCAACGGCAGTGTGTGTGTCTATAAGATATCCGCGCTCGTCGAAAACGTTTTTAATTGTCGCAAGCGTTTCTTCCTCGCTGCAGCAGTAGCCTGCGAAAACGCCGCGTATCTTTTCCATTACATCCTCGGGAGCACGGTATTTGCCGCATTCCGAAAGCTTTTTCATGCACTCGGATGTGACCTCGGCACCTGCCGCGGCAAACAGGAGTCTCTCAAGATTCGATGATATGAGAATATCCATTGAAGGAGAAACAGTTTTGAAAAACTCGCGGGTGCGGTCGTAAACGCCGCTTCTGATAAAGTCGGTCAGAACGCAGTTGGAGTTTGAGGCGCAGATAAGGCGCTTTACGGGCAGACCCATCATGCGTGCGATATAAGCGGCAAAAATATTGCCGAAGTTGCCTGTGGGCACGCAGAAGTTGACGCTGTCGCCCACGGTTATCTCACCGCCGCAGACAAGGTCGCAGTAGGCGGAGAAATAATAAACGATCTGGGGCGCAAGTCTGCCCCAGTTTATGGAGTTTGCACTGGAGAAGAAGTATGAGCGCGCCTCAGCCTCTTTTGCCATGTTTTCGTCGGCAAATATTGCTTTAACGCCGTTCTGCGCGTCGTCAAAGTTGCCGCGTACGGCGCAGACGTTGACGTTCGAGCCGAGCTGGGTCGTCATCTGTCGCTTCTGCATGGGAGAAACGCCGTCAACGGGGTAGAATACAGTAATATCAACGCCGTCAACGTCGCGGTAACCTTCAAGCGCCGCTTTTCCCGTGTCTCCGGAGGTGGCAACAAGTATGCGGGCTTTTTTCGTCTCACCCGTCATTGTGAGCGCTCTTGAAAGAAGGCGGGGCATTATCTGCAGTGCCATATCCTTGAACGCGCATGTGGGACCGTGCCAAAGCTCCAGCGAATATGTGCCGTCGCCGATGCTTCTCAGCGGCGCGGCGCCGCCGGGGAAACGGTCTTCGCCGTAAGCATTGCGGCAGTCCTCGGCAAGAGCGTCCTTATCATAATCGGTAAGGAAAAGCGAAAGTATCTCCGCCGCTCTCTTATGATAGGGAAGAGAGGCGAGACGAATTATAAAATCCTTGTCGATGTGCGGGATCTCGGTGGGCATATAAAGCCCCTTGTCGGGCGCGAGCCCCTTTTTGATGGCTTCTGCCGAGGAAACGGCGCTGGGGGATGCTTTGGTGTCTCTGGTGCTTTGATAGTTCATCTTTGGTATGTATCCTTTCTTCGGGCAGAGTCCGGAAGATTATTTATTAGATAATTATATGCGTTTTCAAAGAAAACGCGGTCGGCGCACTCATCTCCGAGGCGCTCTCTGCACGCCTCGTACAGTGCGGTCATTTTCGAAATGTCGCAAAGCCCCTTGGGAGTTGACGATATGCCGTCAAAGTCGCAGCCGAGCGCGACGCACTCGCTGCCGCAGAGGGATATGTAGTGTTCAATGTGACGGACGGCGTCGTAAACGGTGCAGCTATCTTTGTCCGTCAGATGTTCGGGGCAGAGGCTTATGCCGCACAGCCCGCCGCACTTGGCGATTGCTTTGAAATTTTCATCGCTGAGGTTTCGCGGATGACTGCGGACAAAGCGGGAGTTTGAATGTGTTGCAAGCGGGGAAACACCTGCGCTGCGCATTATGTCAAGAACCTCTCTGCACAGCCTGTCGCTGCCGTGGGATATATCGGGAATAATGCCGACTTCAAGGCACTTTTCAACTATGGCAAAGCCAAGCGGGGTAAGCCCCTCATCGGTATCCCATGCGCCGCCGACAGAGTCGCGGCCTTTCCACACAAGAGTCATTATGCGAACGCCGTCATTATACAGCCTTTGTACGTTGACTATCTCCCCGCAGACGAGTCTTGCACCCTCAACGGTGAGTATGGCGGCGCGTTTCGGAGACTCTCTGAGCTGCTTGCCCGTTGTTACAAGCGGCACGCCGCATCTTGCAAGCTCGCGTTTGAAATACGGTACTGCCTGCTCGTACCTCTCAAAGCATTCGGCGTCCGTAAGACGCGAGTCGCTCCATACGGCGGCGCATTGAATGTATGTATCGTATGCGTCGGCTTTTTCAAGAGAAACGGACAGACCGTTTTTGTCAAACGCTTCATTTTTCAGAAGCATTTCAAGAGGCGTGTCGCAGTGCAGATCAAAAAGTTTCATAATATAAATACTCCCTCAGCGCCCGCGGGGATGTACCGAGTCGGGCAGATGCGATATTTTCAGCACTTTATATTTATCGCTTTTGGGAAGCAAAAATACCTCAACTATGTCAATGCGAAAGCAAAGATTTGCCAAAGTGTCGCCGTGGCGTTTCATATACTCTCTTGCGGCGTTGATAAGCCTTTCCTGCTTCGGTGCGTCCACGGCAAAACATGGGCGCGACATGCGTTCCGTTTTACCGGGATATTCGCTGCGCGTTTTTACCTCACAGAAAGCAACGGTATCGTCTTTTTTCGCCACAATATCTATTTCGAGGTGACCGACCCTTGCGTTTCGCTCTAATATCTCGTATCCCTTACCGCAGAGAAAAGCCGCAGCGCTGTCCTCGCCGCGCCTGCCGAATTCCGCCGAAACTTCAGACATTTTCGCCGCTCCTTTTTTCTCGAAGAGCAGTTTCCAGCTTGTCCGCGTCGCGGGTGAGAAACGAGAGAAAAGAGCGTCTGTGCTCGGGGCAGGGACCGTATTCGTAAACCGCAAGCTTGTGCGCCTTTGTGGGATAGCCTTTGTGCGCGGCAAAGCCGTACTGCGGATATTTTTCGTCAATCTCGCGGCACATTCTGTCCCTGGTGACCTTTGCAAGAATTGACGCCGCCGCAATTGACTGCGCCGTTGCGTCTCCGCCGACAATTGCCGCGGCGGGGATAGAAAAACCGCGGTTGATATTGCCGTCAACAAGAACCATATCGGGCTTTACGGACAGTGATTCTACAGCGCGCCGCATGGCGAGCAGCGATGCTTCGAGAATGTTGATTTCATCAATTTCCGCAGGCGTTGCGAGAGCAACGCTCCATGCGAGAGCTTTATCGCAAATTTCGTCGTACAAAGCCTCACGTCGCTTCTCGGAAAGCTTTTTTGAGTCGTCAAGCCCCTTTATAACAAGCCCCTCGGGTAAAATGCACGCACCCGCAACGACGGGCCCCGCAAGGGGACCGCGTCCGGCTTCGTCCGTGCCGCAGATGTACTTTACTGTTTCCGATCGGAACTGATTTTCAAAATCAAGATCAAGCATTTGTCATACCCCCGCCTCGCTGTTATCGTCGCAAAGCCGCTCGGCGCCGTCGGGTGCCGAAGACGTCTCTGCGGGCTGCAGCGGTACTTTGTCCGGCGCTTCAAGAGTGATACGGCCGATCTTTGCGCTGCGGAATTCTTCCAGCAGCATAAGCGCCGTTCTCTCGGTGTTTATGTCTCCTCCGGAGACGAGAAATCCGCGCTTTCTGCCCACTTCGCACAGCAGGTCGTATGCGTCAAGACCGTCAATGTCTTCGGGCGACAGCTTATAGCGCGCGCAGAACATATCGGGATAAAGACTGTACAGCCGCGCGGCAAGTATCATGCCCAGCTCTTCGGTGTCAATGACAGCGTCTTTTATAGCGCCTGTCGCGGCGAGATTTTCTCCCGTCAGTCTGTCGTCAAACTTCGGCCAGAGAACGCCGGGCATGTCCATCAGATCAAAGCCCTGATTTGTCGCGACCCATTGCTTTGTAAGAGTTACTCCGGGGCGGTTTTCGACTTTGGCTTTTTTCTGCCCCGAAAGTCTGTTCACAAGAGAAGATTTGCCCACGTTGGGGATCCCGACGATCATGGCGCGTATGCGCTTGCCGCTCATACCTTTATCGTCCCATGTCTTTATCTTATCCGCAAGTATGCGGCGGACTTCCTGACCTATGCGGCTGACGTTCTCTCCCGTTTTGCAGTCTATGGCAAGCATCACGCGCCCTTTGGCGGAGTAGTATTCCTGCCAGCGGCGGGTGACGGCGGGGGCCGCAAGGGGCGCCTTGTTGAAAAGCGTCAGTGACGGCTTTTGACCGATAAGCTTTGCTATCTCCGGGTTTTGGGAACTTTTGGGTATGCGTGCGTCGAGCAACTCTATTACAATGTCAACGTTTTTAAGATTTTCGGATATAAGGCGGCGGGTCTTTGCCATATGTCCGGGAAACCACTGTATTTGCTGCGAGGGCATATATATGACCTGCCTTTCGTTATTGATTATGAGGCGCTGCCGCCGTCATACGGGTTATGAAATACCGTCATTTCATTAAACGGGAGAATTCTGAAAAGCGCGTGTCCGAAAACGCAGCGCTCGTCCACAATGCCGACTCTGTAGTCGCGGCTGTCTGTTGAGCCGTTTCTGTTGTCGCCCATTACGAAAACGTATCCCTCGGGCACTTCGCAGTGGGTAGGCGCTCCGTTGTATACTTCGTTTTTTATAAAAGTCTGCTCGAGCACGTGGGACGAGCCGTCCGCTTCCGTGATGGTTACCGTACCGTCAAGGGCTATGTCGACAGTCTGCCCGCCGATTGCTATGATTCGTTTTACAAGCGGCTCGCGCAGCGAAGTGTAGTCAAGCGAGGTGTTCTGCAGAACAACGATGTCGCCGACCTTCGGGGTATAAAACATGTTGGAAACCACAAGATACTGACCGTCGTTCAGCGTATCGTCCATGGAGTGACCGTCCACTTTTGTAAGGCGCGCGACAAACGAAAATGTCAGTATGATGCACGCCATGCATACGGAAAAAACCTCGAGAAAATCGAAAAGCCAGTTGACGGATCTTCTCAGCGAGCTTTTGTCATCGCTCTCCTCCGCGGGCGCGGCGGAAGTATTTTCCGCGTTCCCGTCGCTTTCAAGCTCGGAGAGCAGATCGTCAAGCGGGGGATATTTGTTCAGAAGCTCGTTTGAGCTTACATCCTCTCCGACGGGGATGCCGAACGGAGTACTGTCCGCTGAGAGGTCTTCCGTGCCGTCGGTGACTGTATCCGCCGCCTCAGCCGTGTCGCTATCATAATTGCCGTCGGCACTGAGACCGAGAGCGTCGTCACCGCCCGTGATGCCGTCGTCTGCTGCCTCGATCTCCGCGGCTGCGTCGCTGTCGATCGGGGAGGGAATATCCGCAGCATTTTTCTCAATATATTCCGCTGCGGCAAAAGCCGCACCGTCGGTGTCGGCTTTATGTCCGCGCTCAGTATCGTCTGTGCCGTCGGGCTTGTGCGCCGCACCGTGCGTTTGCGAAAGCTCGGCGGCATCGGCAATCTCGGCTTTTTCATCCGTATCCTGCCCGGGTGCGGTGCGCCCGCGTGCCGCATTGGTCATGCCCAGCGCGATGGAGCGCATTTTTGTTTCGTTTTGTATGGACTTTTCAAGTTCGTCCGGGGAAAGATCGTATTCTTCGGGAAAATAGCCCTTCAGGTCCGCATAGGGATCCAAAGCGCTTCTTCTGTCCTTGTCGCTTTCCATAATTTCGTCCTTTATTTCTCGATCATCATGTCAACCAGCGTGCTGCCG
>USKS01000115.1 GCA_900555345.1 uncultured Eubacteriales bacterium | reverse complement strand
AGGAAGCGATACGCAGAGCGAAGCACTTCTTGCCGAGCAGAACGTTTCCGCCGTAGCCGGAGTTAACGGACATGATGGTGTTGTCCTGGGGGAAGTGAACGATGTAGCGGTTCTCTTCGTCAAGATCGGCTTTAGCGTGCAGACCCTTGATGTAGTTGGGGCTGTCGCCCAGAGCATCAAGAACATTGTTGCCTACACGGGTCATGATGAGCATGTTGAGAACAACGTAGATAGAGTCGGTAAGCTCGATGCCGTACTTTGCAAAGTCGCTTCCCACAACACCCATGGAGTAGGGAATAACGTACATTGTACGACCCTTCATAGCGCCGGTGTAAAGCTTTTTCAGCTTAGCGTACATCGCATTGGGGTCCATCCAGTTGTTGATGTTGCCTGCTTCCTCCTGGGTGGGAGTGCATATAAAGGTACGACCCTCAACTCTTGCAACGTCGTTGACGGCGGTGCGGTGCAGATAGCAGTTGGGAAGAAGCTCTTCGTTAAGCTTAATAAGCTCACCTGTAGAGCAAGCTTCTTTTCTCAGTGCCTCAGCCTGTTCCTCGCTTCCGTCGATCCAGACGATCTTATCGGGCTGCGTCATGGCAGCCATCTCGTCGATCCATGAAAGAACATACTTGTTGTTGGTCATTTCAGTATCTCCTTTTAAGTGTTAAATTAAGAAATATCCAAACTTCTCTGAGTATTATAATACCATCTGTCTGTCAACATTTCAAGCCCTTTTTTGTATAAAAAGTGGCTTTTACAATGTGTTAATATATGATTATTGCCCAAAATTCGGACAAAATATGCCTCGGTGTCTGAAAATGCAAACGGCTCAAAAATGAATAATTTACTCCTTTAACTTGCAAAAGCGAGGCGATCACACGAAAACTAAACATAAAACCGTTATTTGAAAAATATATTTGATTTTCTTTATTCATTATAGTATAATATATGAAAATATAGCTTCGTGTCCATCAAACACATGAAAGGCGTGAGATAATATGGACGACAGACCGATACTCAGCGAGAAAGAGAAGCGTGTATACGACTATATATGCAAAAGCTTTGAGGAAAACGGCTACGCGCCCAGCGTGCGCGATATATGCAGGGACATAGGTATATCCAGCACCTCCGTTGCTCACAGCTATATAACAAAGCTTCTTAATAAGAATTACCTCTCCGGCGAGGCGGGAAAGAGCAGAACGCTGCGCCCGCGCAACGCCTCCTCCGTTTACCGTGTGCCGATACTGGGCAAAATAACGGCGGGCGCTCCCATATATGCATATGAGGAAAACCTCGGCACGGTGCCGTTCATATCCGACGGCAGACACTACGACCCGTCGGAGCTGTTCGCGCTCAAAGTGCGCGGCAGCAGCATGACGGGCGTGGGTATATTCGACGGCGATACCGTGATAGTTCAGCAGTGCAGCTCCTGCGACGACGGCTGCGTTGTGGTCGCGCTTATAGACGACGAGGCGACCGTAAAAACGCTGTACCGCGAGGCGGGCAGGGTGCGTCTGCAGCCTGAGAATCCAGACTACGAGCCTATATACTCAGATAATGTGCGTATACTCGGCAGAGTGATTTCGTGCATAAGATATTATTGATCTATTTATATTGAAAGCGGCGCCGATGACCGGCGCCGCTTTCATATTATGGCGGTAATAATTTCGGCGCATATTGCAGATAATACTTCCGATAAGGGCTCGGGAGGTGTTTGATTTTGAAAGAGGAAAAGCTCAGCGCCGATTTTGACAGCAACATAAAGGTGATGGACAGTATACTGTGCGTTGACGAGAGTTTTGATATAATAAAACGCACAATGACAATGAACGGCTGCCGCACTGTCATGTACTACATCGACGGCTTTGTAAAAGCGGAGCTTATGCAGAAGCTGATGCTGTATCTTGTCACGGTCAAGGACTTCGGCAGCGGAAAGCCGGGGGACGCAAAGAAATTTGCCGACACCTCCGTGCCCAGCGTCGAAGTGGATGTGACCGACAGCTTTGACACTGCGGTCACGATGGTCCTGTCGGGCTGCACAGCCTTTTTCGCGGAGGGCTTCGGGCCCGACTGCATCATTATCGATGCCAGAACTTATCCCGCTCGGGAGACAAGCGAGCCGGAGAATGACAAGGTCATGCGCGGCAGCCGTGACGGTTTTGTGGAGACCATGATATTCAATACGGCAATGGTGCGCCGCCGCATACGCGACCCGCGCCTTATCGTAAAATATCTCAGCGCGGGCAGAAGCACGCGCACCGATATGGCGCTTTGCTGGCTCGACGGCAAGGCAGATGCGGAATATGTTAAAAAGCTTACCGAGAGGATAAAAGATCTTGATACCGACTCAATAACCCTCGGTCACCGCAGCGTCGCCGAGTCGCTTATAAGAAACAACTGGTACAACCCTTTTCCGAAAATACGCGCGACCGAGCGTCCGGATGCCGTTGCGGCGTCTATTCTTGAGGGCAGCGTTGTGCTCATATGCGACAACAGCCCCGAGGCAATGATCTTTCCCACAACGTTCTTCGACTTTCTGCAGGAATCGGACGATTACTATTTTCCGCCGCTTACGGGAACGTATCTCAGGATAGTGCGCCATTTTGTATTCTGGATGACTGTCATAATAACGCCGCTTTGGTACCTTCTTCTGCAGCACGCGGCGACGCTTCCGCCGTGGCTCGATTTTGTCGTTCCCGCCGACCGCGGAGAGCTGCCTATCATCATTCAGCTGTTTCTTACCGAGTTTGTTCTGGACGGATTGAAGCTTGCTTCTCTGAATACACCCAGCACGCTTTCAAACTCGCTTTCCGTTGTGGGCGGACTTCTCCTCGGTGATTTTGCGGTGCAGGTGGGCTGGCTTTGTCCGGATGTGATACTTTATATGTCCTTTGCGGCGATAGCAAATTTTACCCAGTCGTCGTATGAGCTTGGATACGCCTTCAAATATACAAGGATGCTGACGCTGTTTCTCACATGGCTTGCCGGAGGCTGGGGCTTTGCGCTGGGGCTTATCTGCGGCGTCGTTCTTGCCGCGACCAACAAGACGGCGGACGGCAGGAGAAACTATCTATATCCGCTTATGCCGTTCAACGGCAGCGCTCTCGCCCGCCTTTTTTTCAGGCTGAAAAAACGCGACTGAGCGGCGGCGCCGTATATGAAAAGCCGGCCTTTCGCGTGAAAGACCGGCTTTTTCTCGGAGCAGTGAGTCCGAAAGCGAGCGGACGGTTATCTGTAATAGTCGATTTTGTCAATAAGCACCTTGCCGCCGGACTTTGTGAGTTCAAAGTACAGCGTCTTTGAGGCGTCGCTGCCTATGTCGTTGCGGAACGTGCCGTTGTTGCGGAATAATTTATAGGAAACGTCGTAGCGGTACCGCGTCTCGCTTTTGGTTTTGTCCTCGCCCAGCTTTTCGATCTCAATATCGTATAACATCTGCTGAGTAAAGCTGTAATACGGTTCGGCGCTTTTGTAGTAATCTTCCGTAAATTGTTTATTGTATGTTTCAAAATCCCCCGTGACTATGTAATAGAAATACATGACGAAAAATTTCACATCATCGCCGAACATATCTATGTTGTCGTTGTCAAGCGCGATGCTTTCGCCGTTTTCCTTGTAGTGAACGGTGCGGTCAAGCTCCATGTACTCGTCAACGGTGGTAACGTCGAGCTCGTCGTCAATTGGGTAGTGCAGATAGCTTGAGGTGCTTCCGTACATGCCGACAACTTTTTTTGTGTCGGAGGTGCCGCCGACGACGTTATCGCCGCCTGCCTGCCCGCGTGAAATAAACCAAAGACCTGCGCCGCTCAGTATACCGACGGAGAGAATGACGGATACAATGATCGCAGCGGCTCTTTTTCGTTTGCTTTTGGCGGGTTTTATACCCTCCGACGAAATCTCGGGCGTTTCGTCGCCGCCTCTACCGTGTTTTTTCATTGTATCGCCTCCCATACTTTGACCTGTTACAATTATATATCCAAGCGGCGGCACATTCAAGTCGCCGTCGAAAAAAGTTGTAAACATTTAATTGACAAAATCGTGGATTTGACTTATTATATATGTATAAATTATAAACACAAGGACGGTGCTTGAAATGCGCAGAATTATCAGTGTTGTTTTAACTGTAGTGATGGTGCTGAGCCTCGCGCTGATGATCCCTGCAAATGCGGCGGGGCGTATGGTCGGCGACATCGACAATGACGGCAACAGAAACTCCGCCGATCTGCTTTTGTTCAGACGCAGACTCATCGGACTTTACAATATCGATGATGAACGCTACGCAGACTTCAACTGCGACGGCAATATAAATGCCGCAGACCTGCTGCTTTTCAGACGGGCGCTTATAGGCTTGTTCACGCCGCCTGTGATCGATGAAAGTGAAAAGATAACCGATTATACCGTCGTATACCCTGCGGGCGCGACAGTATATGAAAAATATGCTGCCGAGATACTGTGTAAGCGGATCTCCGAGATATGCGGCGCAGAAATTTCTTCATCAGACGATTCCGCGGCATCTTCAGGCAAGGAGATTCTCATAGGAAACACTTCCCGCAGCGTCTCAGGCTCCGCGCCGACGCTTTCAAACAATCAGTACGCGATCTGGAGAGACGGCGACACAATTGCCCTTGCCGGCAAGGACTATATGATAGGCGGTGCTGTTGCGGCACTTTGCGGCCTTGTGTCGTCAAACGCGACATTCTCTCCCGAGAAAATATCCGTAACTGCCGAGGCAGCCGATTACGTTCCGGCCAAAGCCGACAGCGTTATTCTCATGATCGGCGACGGCATGGGTCCGAACCATATCGCATTTACAAATGTGTATGCAAGGTTCCAGAGCGACTGGCCGTACGATTACAGCAGCTTTACGGCGGCAAAGTTCCCGTCAAAGGGCACATGCACCACAACAAGCGTTTCCGACATGACCGATGCGGGAACATTCAAGTCGACCGTAACGGACAGCGCGGCTTCCGCAACGGCTCTTGCGACCGGATGGAAGACCCAGAACGGAAAACTCGGTATTAACGGCTTCGGCATGAAAGTGCAGAACGTTCGTGAGCTTGCGGCTTCAAAGGGACTGAAGACGGCGGTCGTTTCGACCGAAGCCGCAACGGGCGCAACGCCTTCCGCGTTCACGGTGCACAACGTAAGCAGATCAAATCATGACGAGATCGCGGCAGAGCAGAAGGAACTTGTGGACAGCGGCAGTATCACCCGCCTTGTTGGAGGTCTCCCGGGCGAACACGAGCTTCTTGAGACGACAAAGTCAGTGCTTTCCGATATTTCGACAGACTCCAACGGATTTTTCGCCATGATAGAGGAAGCATATATCGATAAGTCCTGCGACCGCAGCTACGGCAGCGGATATACAAAGACAGACACTGCAAAATTCGTGTGCAGATTTGACGAAGCGATAAAGTACGCCGCAACGTTTACCGCAGCGCGCCCGGGAACTGTTCTTATAGTGACTGCGGATCACGAGACAGGTGCGTTCAGTACATCCGGTGACGTTACAAACAACGGCCTCCATACGTCTACTCCCGTTCCCGTTTACGCCCTCGGCTACGGCACGGAGCAGTTCAACGGAGCGCAGACGGATAACGTTAAGATCGCGCGCTTTATGGCATCGGTGTTCGGCGCGGACAGTTTCGGCGCAGATGTAACGGTAACTCAATAAAAAATTTCGAGCGCCGCGGGAAAAACCCGCGGCGCTGATTTTTTGCAAAACGATCGGCACCGCGCCGAACGCGGCACTGTGCCCCAAATAGTC
>USKS01000114.1 GCA_900555345.1 uncultured Eubacteriales bacterium | reverse complement strand
ACATGACAAACAGCGAGATCATCAACACCGCCATGTCGCTGTATTCCATGAACATCGAATCATTGGAGCAGCACCGACTGCCCGAGGACGGCACATATACACCCGCTTATATAAACGGAATGGCGGTGCTCGTGCCGGATCTTGACAAAAGCAGAGCAATACTCAGAGAAATTATATTCGGAGAGAACACAGAGGACACGGCAAACTGAAATGATGACGGCAAATTACCATACTCACACGGCGCGCTGCCGACATGCTGTCGGCAGCGATGAAGAATACGTTCTCTACGCAATAGACGCAGGCATTAAGACCCTCGGCTTTGCGGATCACTGCCCTTACCCCGGCTTTGACGGCGACTACTATTCGGGCTACCGTATGTACTGCGAGGATCTCGGCGACTACTGCGAAAGCGTGCGCTCGCTTCGCGAAAAGTACAAAGGGCAGATAAAAATACTGCTGGGGCTCGAGACGGAATACTATCCGCGGCTTTTCAAAGGCCTTCTCGATTTCATCCGTCCCTACGGCGTTGAATATCTCATACTGGGTCAGCACTATCTGGACGACGACCAGTACGGCGTCTGGACTCGCGAGGCAAAAAGCGAGGACGAGCTTATAAAGTACGTGGATCAGTGCTGCGAGGCACTGAGCACCGGGCTGTTTTCGTATATAGCCCATCCGGATATAGTCGGCTTTGACCGCAGCCTGCCCGAGTTTGAGCGGGAAATGCGCCGACTGGCGCGCTTTGCGAAAAAGCTTTCCATCCCCGTTGAAATAAACCTTCTCGGCATATCCTCAGGCCGCGACTACCCGTGCGAAGAGTTTTTCCGCATCGCGGGCGAGGAGGGCTGCACCGCCATACTGGGGCGTGACGCGCACATCCCGAAGGAGTTCTATAACACAGAGGCATATGAAAAAGCCCTCTCTCTTGCCGAAAAATGCGGACTTGAAATTACAGAAGAAGCGGATTTCAGCCGACTGGAGCGATATTTTAAAACTCACTGAAATGAAAAAAGCTGCCGACACCGTTTGGTGTCGGCAGCTTTTTCTATGCTTCTTTCGGGATACGGATAACTATTTCCGTTGTGCCGAGACATTCTCTGCGCACGGTCTCAACGTTTACACCGGAAAGTCTGACGGTCTCCACCGCCCTGTCTATGGTATTGTACAAAAGGCGCACATCTTTTATGATAAGCTTTGCGGCTCTGCCCGCGCTCTCCTCACGCTGCCTGTTTTTGTCCGCCTCCACAAGACGGTCTATGTACTCCTCCGTGGCGGCAACATTCATGTGCCGTCTTATAACGGTGTGCATGGCGCTTCTGCGCTGCTGCTCGTCGCGCAGTCTCAGAAGCGCGCGCACGTGGCGTTCCGTCAGCGACGACTCAAGAATATCCTCCCTGTCCTGCGCGGGGATGCGCAAAAGCCGCAGCTTGTTTGCTACGTACGACTGCGAGCAGGAAAGCCTTGCGGCTATTTTTTCCTGGGTCAGGCAGTGCAGCTTCATAAGCCCCGCAATTGCCTGCGCCTGCTCGAACATATTCAGGTTTTCTCTCTGGATGTTCTCGATTATGGCAAGGTGCGCCGACTCCTCACTGTCCGCATCCACCGTAAAGCAGGGGACCTTTTCAAGGCCCAGATATTTTGCCGCTCTCAGCCGCCGCTCACCCGCCACAAGCTCGTACTTCCCTCCGCTTGTCACCCTGCGCACCGCCAGCGGCTGGATCATTCCGTGCATTCTGATAGAATCCGCAAGGCGCAGGATGGCTTCTTCCGTAAACATTTTTCTCGGCTGCGCGGGGTTCGGAAGTATGTCGTCCGGACTCAGCATGAATATGGCGGACGCAGGCAGGCTGCAGCCTGTATTCGTCTTCGGCGTGACCTCCGATGCCGCAGTGCCGTCAGCTGTCCGTGCCCCGCCGCAGCATTGTTCACTGCCTTCCGCCGCGCCGGGTGCCGACGGCATTTCCGTATACATCCGCGTGCCGCCTGTATCCCTCACACCGCCATGCATGGGGCCGCCGCCATATTGCCGCGCGCCGCTGCGCAGCGCGCTGTCCGTTTGTCTCATATCGTCCCGTGCCGCGCTGTCCGTCTCTCCGGTCGCGCCGCTCTTTTCTATTGCGCCGTCCGTCTCCCATATTGCGCCGCTGTGCTGCCTGCCGTCTGTCCGCTGCGCGCCGCACGCCGTCTCCGCGCGGCATTCCGCCCCACGCTTGTCCGCTTCTTTTGCCTCTTTTGCTCCGCTTTTCTGAAAAAACAGTATTCCCGCCATTTTTTATCTCCCCCTTTTGTAAGTGATAAAAGGATAACACGGGGAAAGTAAAATATAGCGGGAATAAAGCCTTGTTATTATATATGTTTTTGCCGTTTTAAGCGGCGCAGCATTATTTTGCGCCGTTCAGAGCGGTTTTTTCGTTATCTGTGAAAAATTACGGGGATACAGCTGTTTTGCAGGGGAAATCTTTTGGTAAATAAGGAGAAATCTCTTATCGGAGAGATCGGGCACGCTGTACTCGGCAATACTCGAAAGCTCGCATCCCAAAAGCTTTGCCGCCGATTTTGCCTCACGTGCCTCTTCTTTCGCGGATTCGCCTTTCATTGCGACAAATACCCCGCCGCGTCTTACAAACGGCGTGCAAAGCTCCAAAAGAACTCTGAGGTTTGCCACCGCCCGCGCGCCCGCGGCGCCGAACGCCTCGCGCATTGCGCCCGTATGCCCCGCCTCCTCGGCGCGGGCAGCGACAGAGCGAAAGTTCGAAATGCCCGCCCCGATCGCCGTTTCTTTCATATACACAGTCTTTTTTGCCGTGCTGTCAAGCGCGCAGACGTCGACCGACGGCAGCACAGCCGCCGTGGGAAGTGACGGAAATCCCGCTCCGCTGCCGATATCAATAAGGCTGTCCGCACCCGATTTTTCGATCGCCGCGGCAAAAAACAGACTGTCGGTTATGTGCTTGCGCAGAATCTCCTCGGGGTCGTGTATGGCTGTCAGATTAAAACGCCTTGAGCACTCGCAAAGCCTTGTGCATACCGTGTACAGCTTTCTTGCCGCCGCATCTTCCTGCTCTTTGAGTCCCGCTCTTCTGCAAAGCGATGAAAGCTTTTCGCAAAACACATCATAAGTAAAAAACGTTGTTTCTTCTGTCATGGCTGCCCTCTCAGAAATCATGTTTGCCGGTAAGCTCAATAATGAGCCGCATATCGTCCTCCTGCACGCCGCGTCTGCCCGAGCACGCCGCCTTATTTCGACGAACGGCGCCGCAGACCGTGCAGCGGTGGATGATTATATAGCCTTTTTTCGCGTCGGGAAGCGCGCCGACCGGCTCCATCATTCCCATACAGCTGCTTGCGCGGTCCCCCGGGTTTTCGTCCAGATGACGGCTCCAAAGGCAGTACGGGCAATGGTTTCTCGATGTGTAGCCCAGCGGTTCAACGGTTTTGCCGCAATGTCCGCAGACAAATCCGCTGTCGTTTTTCGTAAAGCGTTTCTGTTCCATTATTCCTCACAAAAAGTATAACTTTGCGCCGCCGCGTATAAGCGCCCAAAGTATGGTAATAATATCATCAGCACAAAACTGCATTTTCAAATCAAAGGAGACATAATATGAAATTAAGAATTTTCAAATGCATATCCTGTATCTGCGCCGCCGTACTGTTTTGCGTGCTCTGCGCTTTCCCCGCTTTTGCGGCGAATTCCGACGGCGAAGCGGTAAAGTTCATTCCCCTTGCCGAAACATCAGGCACGGCTGACAGCACCGCAGGCGGCAAAAACGATATGAACGGCACGGACAAAGCGAATGACGACAATACAAACGCCGTCCCCGACGGAGACGTATCCGGCAACGCACCCGACGGAGTTGTGGGCGGCAGCGAAAGCGGCACCGACAGAAAAGATACCGACAAAGACAAGGACACCGACAAAATGACCGACGAAAGCGGGCGCGGCGACGTGACCGGGGATTCCGACAGCGTGACCTCAACCGTCTCACCGGACAGCACGGAAAAAAGCAGCGGCATGGGCATATGGGCAATAATCATTGCCATAATTATCGTTATCGCAATTATAGTTCTTATACTGGTGCTTATTCCGAAAAAGAAAAACTGACTTTTTTGGTTTTTCCAAAGGAAATACTTTTTCCGGCACGGGTCTCCGTGCCGGATCTTTTTGCTTTTCTGCGGCACGGTCTGTGCGCCCGCACGCATATAAGGCAGCAGTTTTGCCGCCTCACGGAGCGTCGCGGAAGAACATCACCGTAAATTTATTTTGCCGTCGTCCGTGCGGCGGCACGGTCTGTTCCTTTCGGCGCCGCTTGTCATATACTATCCGAGCGCAGTGCGCCCGATGATATTCATTTGCCCACGCAGAAATGAGAGAATATCTCCGCAACGATCTCCTCGCTGACGCCTCTGCCGTCCAGCATGGAAAGCTCGGCAAGAGCGCTCTCCGCAAGAGTGCAGACCGCGTCCGCGGGGTCTCCCGCCGAAAGAGCGCGCCGCGACTCTTCTATAAGCTCAAGCGCTTTTTCCACCGCGGCGCGGTGGCGTGCGTCCCACAGAACGGCATCAGAATCAAGGGACAGCCCGTCGCTGTTGTAGATCCCGTTGATCGCGTCGTGCAATCTGTCAAGTCCGTCACCCGTAAGTGCGGACATAACGACCGTTTTGTCGGCGCAGCCCTCAAATTCCGATGTGTCCGCGGCGACAGCAAGATCACTTTTATTTATAACGCATATAACGGCAGCGCCGCAGCCGCGAAGCCGCTCCGTAAGCTCTCTGTCCTCGGGCTTCAGAGCCTCGGAGCCGTCAAACACGGCTATGACAAGCTCGGCGCTTTCCATAACGCCGATGGCGCGGTCAATGCCCGCCGCCTCAACGATGTCGTCCGTTTTTCGGATGCCCGCCGTGTCCGCGATGCGCAGCGTTATGCCGCCGGCGTCGACGGTCTCCCAAAGGGTGTCTCTGGTAGTTCCCGCAACGTCGGTCACAATGGCGCGGTCGCTTCTGCACAGCAGATTGTAAAGCGAGCTTTTGCCGCTGTTGGGAGAGCCGACTATGGCACATACCACTCCGTCGCTGACGGCGCATCCTGTTTTGTATGTTGCGAGCAGCCTTCCGAGCTCGGCGGCGGAAGCTTCGAGAACGCCTTCTATCTCCCTTTCTCCCTCGTCGCCAATATCCTCATCGGGATAGTCTATAACGGCATACAGTGCCGCGAGCACACGGCGCAGCCTTGAGCACACGCCGCCTGCCGCGTCTTTCAGTCTGCCCGCCGCCGCGCCGTACGCAAGACGGCGTCTTGAATCCGTATCGGCGTCGATAAGCTTTCCGACAGCCTCTGCCTCGGTTAGAGAAAGCTTTCCGTTTATAAACGCGCGCTGAGTAAATTCTCCGGCAGCCGCGGGAGCGGCACCGGCGGCAAACACCGCGCGCAGCACAGCCGCTGTCACGGCAACGCCGCCGTGACAGCTTATCTCCGCGCTGTCCTCGCCGGTATACGAATGCGGAGCGCGAAAAAACACCGCAAGACCTGTGTCGATCTCATCTTTTCCGTCGACGATCTTGCCGAAGCACGACTTTCTGACATTGTCCCACGGGGCGCTGCCCGCAGGGACAAAGCAGCGCCGCAGCACGTCCCGCGTGCCGTCGCCGCTTATTCTTATAACCGCAATGCCGCCTCTGCCGCGAGGAGTAGAGACAGCCGCAACCGTATCACCGAGCATTTTGCATCTCCCGAATATATCTCGTTTTTTTGCTGCCGCATTTGGACTTTCAAAAACGGGCTGCCGCG
>USKS01000113.1 GCA_900555345.1 uncultured Eubacteriales bacterium | reverse complement strand
ACGAGATAAACGCTGAAGGCATCTAAGCGTGAAACTCCCCCTAAGATAAGATCTCTCATCCTGAAAAGGAGTAAGGCTCGTCGTAGACTATGACGTTGATAGGTCAGAGGTGGAAGCGCCGTAAGGTGTGTAGCTGACTGATACTAATAAGCCGAGGGCTTGACCTACAATTGGTAGTTAGCAGGCTCTGTAAAGTGCTTTCCGATTTGCAGAACTTCCATGGTGTTCGGTTTTCAGGGTGTAATCCATCATCCGCCTTTAGCTCAGTTGGTAGAGCAACTGACTCTTAATCAGTGGGTCCCGGGTTCGAATCCCTGAAGGTGCACCAAGAGTTCGTTCTAATATTGCAGAGGGTCCACCTGTACCCATTCCGAACACAGAAGTTAAGCTCTGCTATGCCGACAATACTTACTTGGCGACGAGTCGGGAAGATAGGTCAACGCGAACACATATTCCTCCTTAGCTCAGTTGGTAGAGCGCGTGACTGTTAATCACGATGTCGCTGGTTCGAGCCCAGCAGGGGGAGCCAAAAAAGATACCACCCAATAGGGTGGTATCTTTTTTTGTTTTCTCTTGTTATGCTCAGTTGGTAGAGCGCGTGACTGGCAGTCATGCACTCACCGATTGAGCTACTCAGTTGGTAGCAAAGCGAGCTCCGCGCCGCCGGTGGCGGAAGAAGCGGAGCTCGCTTTGTGCGCCGCGGTCGGAAAGCGAGTCACGGTAGTGACGAGTCTCCGGTAACCGCAAGCGTTTTGAAAGCTCGCTATATTATTGATGTTCTTTAAGAGATAGAAATAACCACTATACGATGTCGCTGGTTCGAGCCCAGCAGGGGGAGCCACGAAAAAGCACTTAAGCTTTCAGCTTAAGTGCTTTTTCAAATGAAGCGCACCTGACGGTGCATGAAAAGTGAAGCGGGCTGGCGCCCATGAAAAATGGTATTATCTTCGCTCATGAAATAAGTGCGCTTCGCTTCATACGAGTCGAAGAAGAGTGCTTCATGGCGGCACAGCTGCCGTTTTTTGGCTTTCTCTTGTTATGCCCGAGCAATGACATTATGACTATCACTCACGTGTTCACCGACTGAGCTACTCAGTCGGTAGGCGACCGAGAAAAACGGTTGATAACCGTTTTTCGACGGGAGATAACTAAAACAAGGAGCAGCAGACGGCGAGTGTAAGCAAAGCGTCGAGACGACTGCTGCGACTATGTTTTGAAACACTAAATAACTACTTATGATTACCGGCAATACAAGATATATTTTAATTATGATAAATGGCAACTTTTTCGATTACTGTAATAAAGTTATCAAATTTATTGAAAAATGACGTGTCTTATGTTATTATAAGTTATATTAACACGCTAACATTTGTTAATAAGCAACATTGCTCATAAACGACAATATTATCTGAAGTTGTATGTGACTTGTTATGGAATGCTTAGTTTGTATTGCTAATTTCAGGTTTGTTAGTATTAACTTGAAGTATATGATAATTTGAATTTATAATTAATAGGAGAAAATGTGAATAGGTTATTTAATGGATTAGTACTTGTGACAGTGCTATGCCTTGTCGTTGGCTTTGATAGCACATTTTATATCATTGCGTAGCAGCTATTGCCAGCGATTATTTCGAAAACAGTAATTAAATAAAGCCCCGATATGCCGAGCCCGGCATATCGGGGCTGCTTTTTGTATTGATGGGGTGACCGGATGATAAACCCTTAAAATTTCGTACACTTTAGATATTATTTTGCATTCAATTCAGGTGGGCTTAGCGGTATAATTTATTTGTAAAAAGGTATGGTAAAACAGTAAATGATTTTCGTACTTATTATAATGCGGCTTTTGCAATAAGTCGCGCAGGCACCGCTGCCGCATTCAGCACCGACGGCGGCTTACAAACGGAAAGGCGGGAAAACAATGTATCTTGCAAGCGAAAAAAGATATGACACTATGGTTTACAACAGGTGCGGCAGCAGCGGGCTGAAGCTGCCCGCCGTGTCCCTCGGCTTTTGGCATAACTTCGGTGATAACTGCCTTTATTCAAATATGAAGGAGCTTTGCTTTACAGCGTTCGATAACGGCATCACCCACTTTGACCTTGCAAATAATTACGGCCCCGAACCGGGAAGCGCGGAAAAGAACTTCGGCAAGATCCTTAATCAGGAAATGAAGGCCTACCGTGATGAAATGATAATCAGCACAAAGGCGGGCTATGAAATGTGGGAGGGGCCTTACGGATGTAGAAACGGAAGCCGCAAATATCTAATTGCAAGCCTTGATCAGAGCCTGCAGAGAATGGGTCTTGATTATGTTGACATTTTCTATCATCACTGCCCCGATCCCGAGACTCCGCTTGAGGAAACCATGGGCGCGCTTGCCACGGCTGTTCAAAGCGGCAAGGCGCTTTATGTCGGAATTTCAAATTATGACGGCGAGACTCTGGAAAAAGCGTGCGGTATATTGACCGATTTGAAATGCCCGTTTATAATAAATCAAAACAGATACTCTATCTTTGACAGAACGATCGAAAACAACGGACTAAAACAAACGGCAGCAAAGCTTAACAAGGGCATAATTGCTTTCAGCCCTCTTGCGCAGGGACTTCTAACCGACAGATATCTGAACGGCATTCCCGATGACAGCAGAGCGGCAAGGGACAACAGATTTCTCAAGCAGTCGGCAATAACCGAGGAAACAATCGAAAAAGTCAGGTGCCTTTCAAAAATTGCGGAAGAAAGAGGTCAGACTCTCGCAGAAATGGCGCTTGCGTGGGTCCTTAAGGACGGCGTTGTGACATCTGTTCTCATCGGCGCGTCAAAGCCGGAGCAGATACTTGATAATATCAAGGCTGTCAAAAACACTTCATTCTCTGCAGAGGAACTTGAAGCGATAGATAAAATAAGTTTATACTGACTTCGACCGATATGTTTGTTAAAAGCAAAAGCACTTGCCGCGGCAAGTGCTTTTTGATTTTAGTTTGTATGACACGGGCGGGATTTTAGTGCCGTGCCCGGGATAGGCGCGAGATGTTGTTGTGCATTATGCACTATAAAATTGTGGAAAATTTGTGGTGATTTTCACCGAAATAGTACTATCACATGAAAAAATCGTTATGTTATAATGCCTTTAGATTAAAAAGTTTAATTTATTTATTACGAGGTGATACAATGTTCGATACACAGAGAGCAGCAATGATTTATAATGAAAGCACGCGGTATACAGGGCTCGGCGATTCATATCATTACACAAGTATTGATAATGCGGATAAGATATTAACTTATAACGGAGTGGATTTCAGAACGACAAATATAAATGATTTTTCCGACAAAACAGAGGGGAAAGCGTTCGGGCAATTTTACATTTCTGCGCTTGAAAGGCTGCTTTATGAGAGAGTAATTGATTTCGAAACTTTTAATATATTGTCATCAGTAAAGCCAATGGAAACCCATCCTTTTTATGCGGAGGATCGTAAGCTTGGTTGTATGGTTATGAAAGTTAAAGAATATGACACTCATGTATTATGCTTTACTACTGATGGTAATTCGAGATATATGGAAAACAACTATATAAGAGGTGATGGGCACCAAGGGTGCGTAATAAAAGTAAGAAACGGTGCATTTACTGAATGTTGTGGTGGTTTACAAAAAAACTCGAAAAGGTTTGTCTTTAAAGTCATGTACGGAAAAGAAGCTGTAGATAACATATATTCGTATATTAAAAGTATACTGGCTTGCGGGGACATAAACAAAGACAATTTAACAAAATATGTAAAACCGTTGATTGAAATGTATTTGCACAGAGTGATGTACTGCGTTAAGCTGGAAAAGTACAGACAGGAAAAAGAAGTGAGAATTATAACGTTTACACCTAAAGAAGACAAAAAAGCTGAATGTGGGAAAGAGAATTCGACAGTCGGGAAGAGCTATAAGCACATAGAATTATGTAAAAACAGCTGTCTGGGCGTTCGTGTGGCAGGTGATTTCAGTAACGACAACAGGGGTGGGGTTCTGAATCGACTGAAAGAACGAAAATACAGGTTGGAACATAATTGATCAAACCTGCGGGGTCAAAAAGTACGGATGCAATCATGGAATGCTTATAGTGTTTGCTTTGCTGCATTAATACGGAAAAACCGGGTTTTATGCTTTGAAACTAAAAGGGGCGCATTATATGAAGTATACATTTGATTTTACAAATATTCGCAGTTATGCGGATATTCACGGAGAATTGAAAAAGAGCTTATCTTTGCCCGAGTATTACGGCGAGAACCTTGACGCACTGTATGATTCACTGACAGATATGGTGGAAGAGGATACGGTTATTGTTATAAAAAGCTTTGACAGAGTAACGGCATTGTCAAATGATTGCGCCGAGAAAATGCTTGCCGTGTTTCGCGCCGTTAAAGATTTTGCCGAAAGTTTACACATAAGCTTTGATGTAATAATTGAGTGAGCGATCTGTAATTAAGAAAAGAGCAAAAGCCCTTGCCGCGGCAAGGGCTTTTTGCTTTCGCATAGGTACGGGCAAGCGCATGGGCGCGGGCGGAGCTGTCTGCAGTTGCAGAGACGGGCAGCCGCGTGGGCTGAGTGAAGCTGTAAATCAGCAGGGCATAAAGCGGGCGCGGGCAATCAAAAAGAGTTCTGTATTTCGCAGAGGCGGCGCCCGGCGTGCGCAAAGGGCTTTCATCGGTGCTGCTTTTGTGCGCCTTGTACATCGTAATCTGCGCGATCGGAGGAATATATGAATACTGTTTTAAAAAGAATTCTTTCCCTTTTTATCGGCGCGGTGCTGGCGTTCGGATTTTTTGCACCGTCCGCTGCGGCGGCAGCGAGCGCGGTCGGGTCGAATGCAGGCTCGTCCGCGGTAATGGCGGACGCGTCGCGGGTGAATGACGCTGCGCTCGGAGTGTCTGTGCCGTCTGCGACGGCTGCTGCACGTACATCCGCTGTGAGCGAATATCCCGCGCTTCCGTCAAAGAGCGAAATTGCCGCAATGTCAAAGTTCGACGGGCGGGAGTACGGCATAGTAACCCCCGTAAAGGATCAAGGCTCAACAAACCTCTGCTGGGCATATTCTTCCGTTGCGGCATCGGAGTCCTCCATACTTATTTCGAAAACAGATCCGACGGCAACTCCCGAGAGCCTGAATTTAAACCCGACGGCGGCTGCATACCGGGTGATGAACAGGACATCGGATCCGTTGAACAACACAAACGGCGAATATGCCGCCGGGGATTTTACTGCGGTAACGGGAAATCCCGCAAAGATTGCGACGTTGTTTTCACAGTGGTGGGGACCGGTAAGCTCAAACAACGCACAGGCCGATCCGTTTGAAAACTCACGGTACAGGTTGGAAAACGCCGTTCTTGTTCCCGAACACAAGTACGATGCCGCGAAGCGTATCTCTGCGATTAAAGCGGCTGTTGCCGAATACGGCGCAGTTACTTTTCAGTATAATAATGCCCATAATGTTTATTATTACAATCCGAAAAACGAGACGGGCAGCCAGTCGTATCCCCATGCCTGCACCATTATCGGCTGGGACGACAGCATTCCCGCCGACAGCTTTTCACCCGGGGGAGCGACGCAGAACGGCGGCTGGCTTATAAAAAACAGCTATTCCTCTCTTCCGGACGGATACCCTTATTTTTATATGTCTTACGATAACACGAGTTCGGTCTGTTACGCTTTTTCGTATGCGAATCGCGAAACTTACGACAGAAATTACTATTACGACGGCGGTATAGACGATTTTTCGCTTCGTAACGACAAAAAGGTTGCCAACGTCTATCG
>USKS01000112.1 GCA_900555345.1 uncultured Eubacteriales bacterium | reverse complement strand
CCTCTGCGCGGCATAATGTCAGCCGTTTGTATCGTCGCCGCCTTCGTCCGACGTATCGCCGCCGAGACCGAAGTACGCGTTGAAAACGTCTCTTATGGCAAAGCCCGCGTCCGTTCCGTTCGCGCCGTTTTCTATAATGCAGGTCGCAACTATCTCCGGATCGTCAAAGGGGGCAAACGCCGTAAACAGCGCGTTGTCCGACTTGGTTTTGACCGTCTGCGCAGTACCTGTTTTACCGCCGATGGATATGGGATAATTTACAAATACTCGAGCCGCCGAGCCGTTTTCCGTAACGTCCTTCATCGCGTATTTTACCGTCGTCACGTTTTCGGAGTCAAGGGCTACGGAATCGAGCACCTTAGGCTCCGCGGTGTATACCGTGTCGCCGCTGTATGACTTTACCTCTTTCAGAAGGTGAGCGCCTATGCGGTCGCCGCCGTTCAGAAGAGTTGAAATGTACATACTTATCTGAAGAGGGGTGAACAGGTTATCCGACTGACCTATCGCCGCCTGAAGCGTGTCGCCGTCGTACCATGTATTTCCGCTTGCCTCTCTTTCGGCAGGTCCTGCCAGCACGCCTGTTTTTTCGTCAAGCTCAATGCCCGTGGACTGTCCGAGACCGTATTTCACGCAGTACTCGTTCATTTTCGTTATGGTAAGCTGTCTGCCCACATCGTAGAAAAAGTAGTTGCAGGATACCTGTATCGCCTTTGAAACGTTTACCATGCCGTGAGTCTGCATGCCGTATTTTGCGGAATATATCCAGCAGCGCGGCGTGTAGCTGGGCGCGTAGTAGTCGTACTGACCCTTGTCCTGTATTTCGGTGTACGGAGTGATTATTCCCTCCTGCAGCGCGGCGACCGCGACCCCGGGTTTGAATGTTGAACCGGGTTCGTATATACCGTCAAGCGCTCTGAACAGAAGCGGAGTGTTCTCCGTATCGTTTGCAAGCTCCTTGTAGTCCTCCGCAAATGTGGAGAGATCGTATGTGGGATACGACGCAAGCGCCAGCACCTCGCCTGTCTTGCGGTTCACCGCAGTAAGCACGCCCGCCTTTGCGTCCTCGCCGGAAAGCTCCACTCCGCTTTCCTCCGCTTTGGAGGCTATAAGCTCTATGTTGGATTTCAGCGCGGTCTCGGCGGCTGCCTGAAAGTCTACATCGAAGGTCAGATACACGTCGCGTCCGGCAACGGGCTCTTTTGAAACGTACTGGTCAACGGTGTTGCCGTACTCGTCCTCAACGACGGTAAGAGTGCCGTCCTCTCCGTGCAGATATTCCTCAAAGGCCTTTTCAGCGCCGGAAATGCCCACGATGGCGTCAAGGGAATAGCCTTTTTCGGTATAGTATTCGGCATTCTCCGCCGTGATCTTGCCGGTTCTGCCAAGCATATGCGACGCGATCCCCGGATAGTTATACACTCTCTGCGCCTCGCAGCTGACACCGATGCCCCGCACATTGCCCTCGGACACGGCGGATATAAGTCGGACGGAAACGTCCTTCAGCACGGTATAAGGCTCGGCTGTGGAAAAATTATGCAGCTCCATGTCAAGACGAAGGCAGAAAAGAAGCGTCGCGCTGTCCTCGTCGTACAGCTCTTTTCCTTCCTTATCGCAAAGCCCGTAGCGAAGCCGCAGCGCAGACCGCATTTTGTCGATGTCGTCCGCTTTCCAGACCGCATTTCCGTTTTCATCCGTGGACTCGGGTGTGAAATTCATGTTTTGCAATAGCTTTGAAAGGCGCTTGCCGTATACTGTCTGCATATAGTCGGAGTCAAGGTTCAACTTGCCGTCTTTCGTGACAAAGGGATGCTCGGGCATCGTAAAACGGTCCGTCGCGCCCTCTTTTTCCGTTTTGTCCATAAGCTCGAGTATGGACGAATTTTTCTCCGCCTCGGTCTTGCCGAGGGTACCCGCGTCAAAATATATATCGTAGGTGTATGTGTTTGAAACAAGCGCTTTTCCGTTGCGGTCGTATATGCAGCCGCGCTGCGCGCGGATCTTCACCGTTCGCGATATATTGCCTGTGCGCAGCGTTTCGCTGTAATAGTCCTGACCGGCTATCTGGATGTTTATAAGTCTCGCGATAAAAACAAGGCATACCGCCGCAAAAAACGCGCCGAGAAATATATATCGCCAGAAATGCTCTCTTTTTCTGCCCATTTTTATCGCTTCCTTTCATTTATTTTATGCCGCCGCAGCTTCGCGCGGCGTTTTGTTCAGCGCACCGCGCCGGAATCCGTTCGCTGCTCTCTGGATTTATGGAACCAGTGCAGGCAGAGCCACACGGTAAAATACACTATGGGCGCGGTGAGCGCCGTTGAGAAAAACTCGGGGATGACTATCTTTGCAAATATCTGACCCATCCCCGCCGACAGCATACGCGATGCCGTCACCGCCGAGACCGCCGCCCTGCCGACGCCGCACGCCGCTATATACAGCGCTTTTACAGCCACGCCGCCGCGCAGATAGCTCGACGAGAGTATGCCTATTATATATCCCACGGGCGTGTACAAAAGAGGGAGCAGCTGAGGCCCCGCGCCCGATGTGCCAAGGGACTGTATCACCACGGCGGAGCAAAGCCCGCACACGGCGCCCCACTTTTCATCCTCCGTAAAGGCGATGGCTGCCGTCAGTGAAAGCATGAGATCAGGCACTGCGCCGAAGGGGGAAAATCTGTTGAAAAACGTAGTCTGCCAAAGCGCCGTGAATATTACAAGCATGGCGCAGATAACTGCGCGGATTATATCCTCGGAGTTTAATGATATGCCCATACGGAGCATATGCAGCCTGTCGCGCAGCTCCGCGCGCACGGCTTCTCCGAAGGTCATGCCCGAAGCTCTTCTGCTTTTATATGCTTCCGACGTGCTCGGACGCGGCTGCTTTTCGCCGCTGCGGGGCGCGCCGTTTCGCGGTGCTGCTCCCGACTGCGCGCTGCCTGTATTCTGCGAAGCAGCTCCGTTTCCCGCGGTTCCCGCGCCGCGATCCCTCGGCGCTGTCTGTCCCTGCGGCACGCCTGCGCCCGCGTTCTGTCCGACTCTGCGCTCCGTGCCGCCTGACGAGGACTGCCCGCCTCTGCGGGCTGCGCCGCCCCGACCTGCTCGCGGCGGCATACTTCTTATACGGCGGTAGCGTCCCGCACCCTCGCGCAGGCTTTTCTCCGCCCCCGGAGTTATGAACTTCTGCGTTCTCTCCGGTTCCGGCTCCTGCCACTCGTGCTGTCGGCGCTTCTTGCCGCCGTTATTATTCTGTGTAGGATTCATAGTCTGTCACTATCATCATCCGTTTTATATCGCCGTCTATGTTCACTGCCGGACGAACGGTCACGTCCAGTGCGCGGCTTTCGTCATTCTTTTCGACAGCCTCAACGTAGCCTATAACAAGCCCGCGGGGGTACACACTGCCGTATCCGCTGGAAACTATGCGGTCGCCCACGACGATATCCGCGTCCGCCGCAATGTATGACATTTTGCAAAGTCCCTCTTTCGCAAGGGTATAATTGCCCTCCACAACGCCCGCAACGCCGCTGCGCTCAGCATATGCGCCGACCGCCGATCCCGAATACAGAAGTGTTGTGACCTTTGCCCAGTCAGTGCCCGCGTCCGCCACATGACCGACGATGCCGTCCGCAGTTATGACGGGCATATCCTTTTCAACGCCCTGCGCCGTGCCCTTGTCAAGCAGGTACACTGTTATATAATTGTCGCTTTCGTGACCTGTAACGGCGGCGTCGAGAAGCTTATAGTCGCGGTGCTCGCGCTTAAGCTCCAGATAGTCGAACAGCCAGCGGTTCATCTGCTCCGTTTCCTCCGCCGCGCTGACCTTGTCCTGAAGCTCGCTTATCCGGCTGCGCAGCTCGGCGTTTTCCGCAGAAATGCGGTCAAACTCGGTAAAATATGATACAAAGCCCTCAAACGCGTCGGAAACATACGAAAACAGCTTCTGCACCGGGGTCAGCATTGTATTTATGCCGTTTTTCAGAGTGCCGCCCAGCCCCATGGAGCCGAAAACGGTCGGTACTATTACGGCGATAAGCATCAGTATCACTATCACCGTAAAGAATTTTGATCTGAAAAAATCCTTCACTCTGTCCTGCTCCTTTCGGAAATATCAATGCCTTTGCAGGCACACTCTCTGTCAGCGGGAACCTCTGTTTCTGTACTGCACCGCGTCGGAGTCGCTGCTGCCCTCTATAACATGACCGATACCGATGGCGACCGCGTCAAGCGGAGCCTTCGCGATCGTCGCGCGGATGCCCGTTACATGGGTAACGAGAGCGTCAAGCCCGCCCAGCAGCGCGCCGCCGCCCGAGAGCATGATACCGTTGTCGTATATGTCGCTTGAAAGCTCGGGGGGAGTGTTTTCAAGTGTGGTCCTTATAGCTTCGATTATGTGAACAACCTGCTCGTGCATTGCCTCGCGGATCTCCGCGGAGCTTACTGTAATAATGGCGGGCAGACCGTTGAGAAGGTTTCTGCCGCGTATCTCCATAACGCCGCGGTCAACGCCGGGGTGAACGCTGCCTATCTTTTTCTTCAGCATTTCCGCCGTGACCTCGCCGATAAGTATATTATACTTCTTTTTGATGTAGCTCACTATGGAGTCGTCAAGCTCGTCGCCCGCGATACGCAGGGATGTGGAAAGCACTATGCCGCCCAGAGACGTGACCGCCACCTCGGTAGTGCCGCCGCCGATATCGACTATCATGCTGCCGCGCGCGTCCTCCACGCGCAGTCCGCTGCCGATAGCTGCCGCAATGGGCTCCTCTATAAGCGCGACGGACTGTGCGCCCGCCTCAAGCGTTACATCCTCAACGGCTCGCTTTTCGACCTCGGTAACTCCGTAAGGCACGCAGACTATGACCTTCGGTCTGCTGAACACCGTGCTGCCGGACGCTTTTTTGAAAAAGTCGCGCAGCATGGCGGTGGTAAAGTCAAACTCGGCGATAACGCCGTCCTGCAAGGGACGCATTGCCACAATTGAGCCGGGGGTCTTGCCCAGCATGAGCTTTGCGTCGTTGCCGACAGCCATGACCTTTTTCGTGCGCTGCTCCACCGCAACGACGGAGGGTTCTCTCAAAACGATGCCCTTGCCGCGCACATAAACTATGGTGTTGGCTGTTCCCAGATCTATACCTATATACTTACTCATGATTCAAAGCCTTTCTGTGATCGTCTTTATATTTCAGCCTTATTTTTCAAAAGGCAGTATTCCGAATTTTTCGCGCAGCGCGCATGAAACGGCGCATATCGGCAGACCCATTACCGTATAGTAGTCTCCGTCGATGGCGCTTACAAACATTCCGCCCGCGTCCTGTATGCCGTACGCGCCCGCCTTATCAAGGGGCGAGCCCGTGGCGATATATCCTTCTATCTCGTCGGGAGTGATACTGCGCATCGTAACGCGGCAGATCTCAACTCCGCTTTCGGTTTTCTCTCCGTTTGTGATGACCCAGCCTGTCATGACCTCGTGGCTTTTCGCCGAAAGGCGGCTGAGCATCTCACGCGCCCTCTCGGGTGTCTTCGGTTTTCCCAGTATTTCACCGTCAAGACACACCACCGTGTCGGCGCAAAGCACCGCGGCGGCACCTTGCAGTTCTTTAAGCGCCGCTTCTGCTTTTCTGCGCGCGTTTTCAAGCACAAGCCTTTCTGCCGGTGCCCCGTCCTTTATCTCGTCGGCATCGGGCGACATCCATGTAAAATCGTAGCCTGCCGCCGCAAGTATTTCGCGCCTGCGGGGTGAGCCCGAAGCAAGCACAAGAGCTGCTTTTTTCATATTTCCCTCTCGTTTTTTGCGGCACTGTGACCTACGCTGCCG
>USKS01000111.1 GCA_900555345.1 uncultured Eubacteriales bacterium | reverse complement strand
GGGCGGCGTCCGCGCCGCGGCGCGCTCCGTTCGTTTCACCGGAGGCGGGACGGCGGAAGCCACCGTCACTGCGTGTCCCGCCACGCCTTTCGGAGTCGGTGCCGCGGGCGCGGGGGGCTCCGAAAGCCTTCTCACGCATAAGGCGCAGCCTTTCGGCGTCGGAGAGAGGAGCATTATTGTATTTTCCGTCGTTCATTTTTTCGTCTCCCCTCATTTTATTTATATGCTTTGTCCCGCCGCAGGCGGGCTTTATTCCTTACTGTTTTGCGGCGCACGAGCGCTGCGGCGGAATACACTGTCCGCCCGCGCGGGTCTTGCCGCCGCGGTGCGTAAGCGCCGGGTTTTGATATGCGGAGGTTTTGCCGCATCTGCCGTAAAATTCCAGTGCGGCAAGTCACCGCGCCTCATATATTCCGCCGTGCCTCAATTATCAGCCTCGGCGTAGCATTTGTCCGCCGCGCCGTTTTGTCGGCTGCCGTATATAATTTACCTTATTTATCTGCTCTTGCGGCAAAGCTTTGCGACTCCCTCGCCGAGGGCGGCGCACAGCATGTCCGCCTCAGCCTCGGTATTGAGGTGCGAAAGACTGATCCTCAGGGAGCAGTCCGCGTCGCCGTCGTCAAGACCGAAAGCCGTCAGCGCACGGCTGACTCCTCCGGAGTGCGCGGAGCAGGCACTGCCCGCACTTACGCAGATGTCTTTTCCCGAAAGAAAATTAAGCATTGTCTCGCTGCGTATCCCAGGAAGCGTTATGTTTATAATGCCGAAGTGAGCTTTTTCCGGTCGGTTTTGGCGTATCTCCTGCGGCAGCTTTTCTTCTATCCTTTCGCGCAGCGCCGCCGTGTATTCCGCCCTCTCTGCCATATGCGCGCTCTCCTCGGCGCACGCCGCGCCGAAGGCTGCGATCGCGGGCACGTTCTCCGTTCCGCTGCGCAGTCCGCCCTCCTGTCCGCCGCCGTATATGACGGGCACAAGCCGCTTTGCGCGAAGGGCTTCGGCGCTTACATACAGCGCACCCGCGCCTTTGGGGGCAAACACCTTATGGGAGCTTACCGCAACGGAATCGACTCCGAGCCGTTTGGGAAGAACGGGTATCTTCATAAACGCCTGCACCGCGTCACAGTGGATAAACGCTTTGGGGGACGCGGCGCGGACGATATCCGCCGCGCTTTTAACGTCGTAGACCGCGCCGGTCTCGTTGTTTACGAGCATGATCGCCGAGAGTATAACGCTGTCGTCGGCGTTTTCTCTTATAAAATCAAGGTCGAGCCTGCCGCCGCGGGTAGGCACCCGAAGAACGGTATATCCCTCGCTCTCCAAAAGGCGCGCGGGCGCTTCCACCGATGCGTGCTCGCCGTCGCTTATAAATATTTTAGCCTTTCCGGAATGCCGCTTTGCGCGCACGAAGCCGAGTATCGCAAGGTTGTTTGCCTCGCTGCCGCCGGAAGTGAATATTACGCTGCCGTCGGCGGGGCGGCGTATCCCGAAAGATGCCCCGACGCTTTTTCTGGCGCTCTCCAGTACGGCGTGCGCCCGGTCTCCCGCCCTGTGCACGGAACCGGGATTTCCCCAGCACTCCGACAAAGCCTCTCTCATTGCACTGAGAGAGGCTTCGGACGGCTTTGTTGTTGCGCTGTTGTCAAAGTATATCATTTATGTATCTGCCGGATCATCTGAAGCTGAAATTCTCTACGGTCTTGTCAAACTCGTCAAGATGGTTTTCGTAGTAATCGGGAGTGGACGTATACGTCAGATAATACACATATCCGCCGCGAACGCACGCCGCGATTATATATTTGTATTCCTGCCCGTTCAGCGTGCCGGAGAACGTATACTTTTCGCCGTCCGTGCCGCCGAGGGTCACATCCGTGCTCTCGGGCTCGCCGCAGTCGGAATACACCGACGTGAACTTTTCGTAAAAGCCGTCCCACCACGTTTCCACGGTCTCGTCCGCGGCGACACCGTTTGCCGCGGCGGAAATGCTTGTCGCGTCCGCCGAAGAATAGAACGCCGAGGTGTAAAGCTCGGATTTATCGACCTTCCAGTTCTCGGGGACGTACATGATGTAGTCCACGTTGTCGGAGGACGCCTGTTTCATACCGTCGGGCGCGCCGTCCTCGCTTTTTGAGCAGGCGCCGAGCAAAAGCGACACGCAAAGAAGCGCGCAAACGATAGTTATGATCTTTTTCATGACTGTAAGAAACCTCACTTGATTTTATCCGATCAAAGCGGCGAAAAATGTCGCTGTCTGTCAGGAATATATGGGATGAGCACTGCAGATTTCGGTGACGGCTGCGCGTATACTGTCGGCGCTGTTTTCAAAGTCCGTCGCCGTCAGCGCTATAAGATGCGCAAGGGTCTTCATTTCGTCCTCTCCCAGCCCGCGGGATGTCACAGCGGGAGTGCCCACGCGGATGCCGCTTGTCACAAACGGCTTTTCGGGGTCGTTGGGGATAGCGTTTTTGTTGACGGTGATATACACCTCGTCAAGGCGCTTTTCCATCTCCTTGCCCGTTATATGCATGGGGCGCAGATCCACAAGCATGAGATGATTGTCCGTGCCGCCGGAGACAAGGTCAAAGCCTTCCTCCATAAGGCACTCGGCAAGGGTGCGCGCGTTAGCAAGGACATTTTTCTGATACTCGGCAAACTCAGGTTTCAGCGCCTCGCCGAAGCAGATTGCCTTTGCCGCGATTATGTGCTCGAGAGGTCCGCCCTGCATTCCGGGGAATATTGCCTTGTCCACTGCTTTTGCGTATTCCTCGCGGCAGAGTATCATTCCGCCGCGGGGACCGCGCAGGGTCTTGTGCGTTGTGGTCGTAACGATATCGGCGTACGGTACGGGGGACGGGTGAAGTCCCGCCGCCACAAGTCCGGCGATGTGCGCCATGTCCACCATGAACAGCGCGCCCACTTCCTTTGCAATAGCGGCAAAACGCTCAAAATCAATGATTCTGGGATATGCGGAGGCGCCCGCGACTATGAGCTTCGGGCGGCACTCTTTTGCGATGCGCTCGACTGCGTCATAATCTATATATCCCCGATCGTCCGTGCCGTATGGGACAAAATTGTAGTTTTTTCCGGAAAAATTGACGGGGCTGCCGTGGGTGAGATGACCGCCTGCGTCAAGGCTCATGCCCATAACCGTGTCTCCGTGGCTGAGAAGCGCATGATATGCGGCGATGTTCGCCTGTGCACCGGAGTGGGGCTGCACGTTTGCGTGGTCAGCGCCGAAAAGACGGCACGCACGCTCTCTTGCAATATTTTCCGCCACGTCAACGCATTCGCAGCCGCCGTAGTAGCGGTGTGCGGGATAGCCCTCCGCGTATTTGTTGGTGAGCGGAGTGCCCATTGCAAGCATAACCGGCTCGGATACAAGGTTTTCGCTGGCTATAAGCTCAAGCCCGCGGCGCTCGCGCCGAAGCTCGTCCTCCACAGCCGTTCCCACCTCAGGGTCGTACTCTTTCAGAAGCTCTATTACGTTGTTGATCATGTCAAAATCCTTTCACAAAAAATAAACAATATTATTATACAGCATATAGTGCATCAAATCAATGACTTTCTCTTAAAAACTTTTGTGCGCTGCCCGGGTACCGGCGCGCAGCGAACGGTTTTAACCGTTTATTCGGACGGCGGCGCGCGGTTTTTTCGTTTATATTAGATAAATGTAAAAAATCTATTGACAAGCCGCCGCCGGGGTGTTATAATGATTCTACCTCTGATTGAGGGCTCTTTTTTTGCACGCAGTTTTGCGCGCGGAGCGCCCCGGAGGGAGGTACGGCGGCTTAGCCGCAAATTCACGGACTGAGTCCGAATATACAGGAGGTGCCGAAAACAATGAGAGTTAAGATCACTCTCGCGTGCAGCGAATGCAAGCAGCGGAACTATGACACGAAAAAGAACAAGAAAAACGATCCGGACAGACTCGAGATGAATAAGTACTGTCGTTTTTGCCGCAAGCACACTCTGCACAAGGAAACAAAGTAAAGGAGAAGAGCAATGGCTGAAAACGAGAAAATCGAAAAAGTCGCTGCTGAAAAGAAGGCTGACAAGGCTGAAAAAGCAAAGACCAAAAAGCCGTCCGTATTCTCCAGATTCGCAGCGTGGCTCCGCAGCGTAAAGGCAGAGCTGAAGAAGATCGTATGGACCGGCCCCAAGGCTGTCCGTTCGAACTCCATCATGGTTATTATCGTTGTCGCAATATTTGCGGCGGCAACCGGTCTCATAGACGCGATATTCTCGCAGTTTATGTACGTTCTGGGGCTTCTTATCTGACGGTGAATGTCAAATGAGCGATATTAACGAGATGAATGCCGGTATGAGATGGTATGTTGCGCATACCTACTCCGGCTATGAAAACAAAGTCAAGACAAACCTTGAAAAAATCGTCGAAAACAGAGGCATGCAGGATCTTATCACCGACGTTCGCATCCCCACGGAGATCATAACCGAGGGCGAGGGCGAAAACGAAAAGTCGGTCGAATCAAAGCTTCTGCCCTCATATGTGCTCGTCCGCATGATCATGTGCGACGAAAGCTGGCACATAGTGAGAAACATCCGCGGCGTCACGGGATTCGTTGGCCCCGGATCAAAGCCTGTTCCCCTGACGGACGAGGAGGTAGAAAGCCTTCTCGGAGAGACGGTCACCGCCGCGCAGACGGAGCTCGCCATCGGCGACACCGTGGATATTGCGGAGGGTGCGTTTGCCGGATACAGCGGCAAGCTTGCCGAAATTTCTCCCGAGACCGGCGAGGTCACGGTAATCGTGTCCACCGTCGGCCGCGATATGCCTATCAAAGCGGGCATCAAGGAGATAAGAAAGGCAAAAGACTGAAAAGTCATTGGTTTTTCGCGCAGGTATAAACGTGCGAAGGACCGGCAGGTGCCGCCGTCGGCACAAATACGTGGGAGGGAGAAAATTTTCTGAGTCTCCCGTCTAAACCACATACGGAGGTTTATTTATTATGGCAAAAAAGATAATCGGCTATATTAAGCTTCAGCTTCCCGCAGGTAAGGCTACTCCTCAGCCTCCCGTGGGTCCCGCACTGGGCGCATACGGACTGGCCATCCCTAACTTTACTAAAGAGTTCAACGAAAGAACAAAGAACGACATCGGTCTTATCATCCCCGTTGTTATCACGGTATACGCAGACCGTTCCTTCTCTTTCATCACCAAAACTCCTCCCGCAGCAGTTCTTATAAAGAAGGCCTGCGGCATCGAGACTGCTTCCGGCACGCCTAACAAGACCAAGGTTGCTTCCATCACCAAGGAGCAGGTCCGCCAGATCGCAGAGACAAAAATGCCCGACCTCAACGCTTCTTCCGTTGAGTCTGCAATGAGCATGATCGCCGGAACAGCACGTTCCATGGGCGTTACCGTTGAGGAATAAGGAGGAAGACGAAGATGTTTAAGGGTAAAAAGTACAAAGCAAGCGCTGAGCTTATAGACAGATCCAAGGCTTACGATCCCGCAGAGGCTGTAAAGCTTGTATGCGAGACTTCCAAGGCAAAGTTCGATGAGACCATCGAGCTGCACGTCCGTCTGGGCGTTGACTCCCGTCACGCAGACCAGCAGGTCCGCGGCGCGGTAGTTCTCCCCAACGGTACCGGTAAAACCGTCCGCACCCTCGTATTTGCAAAGGGCGACCGCGCAAAAGAGGCTGCAGAGGCAGGCGCCGACTACGTCGGTGAGGCTGATCTCGTTGAGAAGATCACCAAAGAGAACTGGTTCGAGTTTGACGTTGTCATCGCAACTCCCGATATGATGGGTACCATCGGCCGTCTGGGTAAGGTCCTCGGTCCTAAGGGACTTATGCCTAACCCCAAGGC
>USKS01000110.1 GCA_900555345.1 uncultured Eubacteriales bacterium | reverse complement strand
CGAGATTCGCCTTAGTCTCGTGGGCTCGGAGATGTGTATAAGAGACAGAGCTTGTCAAGGGTTATGCAAGCCCTGTCCAGCCTGTCCTCGGCAATACCGAGGGACGTCAGCAGTCCGCGGAGCAGCCCGCGGTCGTTTATCTTGATCGTAAAGTCACCGATGCCTGTCTTTTTCAGCGCCTTGGCGGTAGTAAGTATAAGCTCGATCTCGCACTCGGGATCCGCAGAGCCTATAATATCAATATCGCACTGTATAAACTCGCGCATTCTGCCCTTCTGCGGATTTTCGGCGCGGTACACCCTGTCCGTCTGTATCGCGCGGAAAGGCAGAGAAAGCTCTGCGCGGTTGTTCGCGAAATAGCGGCACAAAGGCAGGGTCAGATCGTATCTCAGTCCCATGTCGGAAAGTTCTTTGACATTGCCGCTCTCAAGGGCGCGGTTCAGCTTTTCGCCGCGCTTCAGCACGTTAAAAATAAGGTTGAGATTTTCACCGCCGTCACTTTTGTCAAGGTTTTCGGCATCCTCCATAATAGGAGTGATGATGTGCTCAAAACCGCTGTTTTTATATGTCTCGATTATGGCAGACTGGAGATAGTCGCGTATTTCTGCCTCTGCGGGAAGGTAGTCAAGCATTCCCTTTACGGGTTTCTGTCTCATAATGTTTCCTCATTCCGTTTTGCATTATAGTTAATGATACCATTTAGCCGCCGCGTTGTCAAGCGGCGCGGCGCGAAAAAGCGGCAGCGACGGGGATCGCCTCCCCCGCCTTTGCCGCTTTATTATTCGTATGTTTAAGGACGCCGTTTTGCATACCCGGAGATCTCGGCGCTCTGTGCTTCGACACACCGTGCGGACTGCCGTGCCGCCGTCAGATAAGCTTTGCGCCCTTCGGCGCAAACTCGTACAGAGACAAAACACTGCCCGATGCGTCTCTGAAAAGCACAAAAGCCGTGCCGTCGGGCATACGCACCGCCTCGGGAATAATAGTGCTGCCGTGGGACGCCTGCTTTCCGAACTCGGTGCGAAGCGCCGCGCAGCAGTCTCTCATGCCCGCAAGCTCCATGGCAAGTTCGGTAAGCTTTACATTGTTCGCGTGCCCGTTTGTGTCGGTAAGATAATCGTCAACTGTCCGCGGCGCAAGCCTTGTTCCGCCGCACGGCACCGAAATGCGCCTTGTAACTGTCGGCAGAGCGGCGCAGCGCTCGGCGTCATCCTCCGTGTGCCACAGCCCGCGGGGAGTTTCTTCGGGTTTCTGCGTCTTTGTGTTCATGTATACCCAAAGCGTGTCGCCCGCCGCGAGAAGCTCTCCGCTCTCGGAGTACATATAAAGCGATTTCTTGCTGAGTGAGCCTGCAATGCCGTAAACGCCCGTTGAAATTTTGACCGTATCGCATATCTCCGGCATGCAAAACGCCTGTATGTGCCATGACAGGAGATACCACGTGCAGCCGGTCTCCTCCGTGTACTTTCCCGCAAGTCCGCGGTCGGCTGCGTGAAAATATCCGCAGTCCTGAAACAGTCTGAGAAGCCCGCACATGGAAAGCCTGCCGCTGCTGTCAGCCTCGCTGTATCTTATGCGTTCAATTCTGTCATACATTGGTGATGCTCTCTTCGTTGTGCCAGAACAGATTAAGCAGCAGCTTGAATCTGTGCTCGTCAAACGGCGCCTCGCTGAGGTGAGCTATAGTCTCATCGCTGATCTTTCCTGTCTCTATAAGCTCGCTGCCTGCCTCGGCATACTTTTCTATAAATTTTTCCATGCGGTCCCAAAGCTCGGGCACGGACAAAAGCTTTCCCTGCGGGCAAAGCAGGGGATAGTAGTTGCCCTTGCCGCATATGCAGTCGTACTGTGCAAGCATTGGGTCGTAAATAAGGTCGGTCTGCGCATAGCCGCAGGTGGATACAACGACAAATATCTTGCCGCTCATGTCGTAGCGAAAGCCGTGGAAGGGCTTGCCCACGACCGGCAGCTGACCGTTGTAGGTGTTCATGATGCTGAGCATCCTGTCCGTGAACACCTTTACGGTGCCGGGCATACCGAAAAAGAACAGCGGAACGGCTTCAATTATAATATCCGCTTCCATGATCTTCTCTTTTATAATGTGAATATCGTCGTCGCGTATAACACACTCGCCAGCTGTTCTGCCCCAGCAGCTGAGGCAGCCGGTGCACTGCTTTATATTGCAGTCGGCAAGGGTCACCGTTTCAACGGTGCAGTCGCATTTGCGCTTTATGCCCTCCACAAACTTGTTTGCTATTCTCATGGTGCAGCTTTTGCTTTTGCGGGGGCTGCCGTTTATCAACAGAACCTTATACATTTTTAGGGCTTATCTCCTCATATCTGCCGATCTTGCGGTATTTTTCGTATCTTGCATCTGTCAGCTTTGCGGACTTTTTCTTCATAAGCGCCGAAAGCTCGACGTACAGGTCGCGCCCGAGGGACGCCATCATTTTTTCGGTGCTCTCCGGAGTGAACTCCGCAGGCTCCGCTACGATTTTCTCGATAATTCCGAGTTTTTCAAGATCGGGTGCAAACAGATGCAGGTTCTCCGCAGCTTCGGAAACGCGGGCGGGATCCTTGAAAAGTATGCTTGCGCACGCTTCGGGGGATATTACGCTGTAATATGCGTTTTCCAGCATCCAGACTCTGTCTGCAACGGCAAGAGCAAGCGCGCCGCCGCTGCCGCCCTCGCCCGCCATGATCGTGATAACGGGGGTCTTGAGCGCCATGATCTCGTACAGATTGTCTGCGATAGACTGCCCCTCGCCGCGCTGTTCCGCGCCGTGGCCGCAGCTTGCGCCCTGCGTATCCACAAAGCATACGACGGGGCGGTGGAATTTCTCAGCCTCTTTCATAAGGCGAAGCGCTTTTCTGTAGCCTTCGGGCAGCACGCAGCCGAAGTTTCTGTACATACGGTCATTCAGCGAATGACCTTTTTCTATACCGATGACGGTAACGGGCATATCGGAGAGCCACGCAACGCCGCCCACAAGGGCGTGGTCGTCGCCGTATCTGCGATCGCCGTGCAGCTCGTGAAAATTCGTAAATATGCCGTTTATGTAGTCAAGTGCCGTGGGTCTGCCCGCTTTGCGCGAGCATTTTATTTTTTCATATGCGTCCATATATTCTCGGTATCCTTTCTGAGAACAAAGAGAGAGAGAGAGGGAAGAGGGAAAATCGGGGCAGGAAATGCGCCGCGCGGTGTTTCTTTCGCGGCGGGCTGACGATACTCCGCCGTACACGTGGGAAATGTCGGGCTTGCGATACTTTGCTGACCGTGCAAGGCAGGCCGGGCAGACTATACTTTGCTGTCCGCGTAAAGCAGGTCGGGCTGTCGTGCGCCGCGCGCTTTTCGGATGTTTTGCCGACAAAGGCGCCATGCACTCAGCCGCGATATTCACGCGCGCCGTTTTCCCGATGCGGCGTGCAGCCGCAGCATATAGGCGAGAAACTCTTTCTGATCCTCGCGCTTTACTATCGCGTCAAGAAAGCCGTTTTCAAGCTGGAATTCCGCGCTCTGAAAGCCCTCGGGCAGTTTTTCTCCCGTGACCTGCTCTATAACGCGCTTGCCCGCAAAGCCGATAAGCGCGTGAGGCTCGGCGATTATCATGTCTCCGAGCATCGCAAAGCTTGCCGTAACACCGCCTGTGGTGGGATCGGTGAGGCACACCGCGTAAAACAGCCCCGCGTCGTTGTGCAGCTTTATCGCGCCGGAGACCTTTGCCATCTGCATAAGGGAAACCATGCCCTCCTGCATGCGTGCGCCGCCGGACGCCGCATAGCCCACAACGGGCAGACGGTGCTTTACGGCATACTCAAACAGCGCGGCAAGCTTGTCTCCCACAACGCTGCCCATGGAGCCCATCATAAATTTCGGCTCCATTGCAAAAATGCAGGTTTCTTCTCCGCCTATTCTTGCGACACCGCACAGAACGCCTTCGTCCTCGCCGCTTGCGCCGCGGGATTTTTTAAGCTTCTCCGCATAGTTCGGAAACTTCAGCGGGTCGTTTGTCGTCGCGCCGTGCCAGAACTCGCGAAAGCTGTCGCGATCGCAAACGGATTCTATACGCAGTCTCGCGGGCATTTTGTTGTACGCGCCGCAATGAGGGCAAATATACAGTTTTTCGGTCATGGTCTCACCCGAGACCTCTCCTTTGCACTTTTCGCAGACGAGAAGTGCGGGAGCTTTGAATTCTTGCGTCATATCGTCCTCCGGATCTGTCAGGCGCCGAGAGCTTCCAGCGTTTTTGCAAGGCTTTCGGTATCGCCGACTCTGAGTATTCTGCAGCCCTCGGGAAGTATTCTTTTGCAGAGGCCCGAAAGAGTAGCGCCGGCGCCGAGTTCAATAAACGTGTCAATGCCGCGGGCGTACATATCTCTGATGCTGTCCTCCCAGCGCACGCTGTGTGATGCCTGCTCAGCGATCATTTTGCGAAGACTTTCGGTATCGTTCGGGTAGGGCTTGCCTGTCGTGTTGCAGTAAAGAGGCATTTCTGCGGGTGACATTTTCATATTTGCAAGAACACCGTGCAGCGCCTCTGTCGCGGGGCGCATGAACGGCGTGTGGAAAGCGCCGCTTACGGCAAGCTTTACCGCCCTGCCCCCGAGAGATTTTATCTCGTCGCAAAATGCGTCGATCTCCTCTGCCGAGCCCGCGCATGCAAGCTGGCCGGGGCAGTTGTAGTTTACGGGATAAATGTTATTGTAGTGTGAGCAAACCGCCTCCACTGCGGAGTTATCAAGCTTCAGCACTGCCGCCATTGCTCCGGGGTGATCCTTTGCGCACTGTGCCATGGCGCTGCCGCGCGCCGTAACAAGGCGGAACGCGTCCTCATAGCTGAGCACGCCCGCATATGCGAGAGCCGGTATCTCTCCCAGAGAAAAGCCTGCGGCGGCATCTGCTTCAACGCCGGCATCCTTCAGCGCCGCGGCGCAGGCGAGATCCGTCAGAAACAGGCAGGGCTGCGTGTTTTCCGTAAGTGTCAGTGCGTCTCCCGGCCCCTCAAAGCAAAGCGCGGATGTGCCGGGACGTATAGTGTCGCCCATATCGAAAACCTTACGGGCAGCGCCGCAGGTCTCGTACAGATCGTGTCCCATACCTACCGCCTGCGCGCCCTGACCTGCAAATAAAAATGCTGTTTTGGACATAACTTTTTGCCTTTCTGTCTTTTTGCGGCGCCGCGCGCCGCTTCTCCCGTCAGCCGTTAAGACTCTCCTTGGGGATAGCCGTAAACACCATGGAGCCCTTTGCCCTCACCTGTCCGTCCACCTCGGCGCATGCGTCGAAATATGTAAGCGAGCCTCCGCTCTGTGTCTTGGTAACGGTGATTTTGAGCGTGTCTCCGGGGAGCACGGGCTTTATGAATTTGAATTTGTCGATCTTGAGAAGCACGTATATAAGTCCGTCGTCTGTGCCGTCGCCCTCTATTACAAGAGAACAGAGCTGCGCGCAGCTTTCCACGATCAGAACGCCGGGCATTATGGGCGTGTCGGGAAAATGACCCATGAAATACGGCTCGTTTATGCTGACGTTTTTGATGCCGACGGCACTCTCGCCCGCGTTCAGCTCAAGCACCTTTTCTATCATCTGAAAGGGCGGGCGCTGCTTCAGTCTTTTGTTGACTTCAAGTATGTTCATCATAAGCTGAGTCCTCCGTCCACAACGATGGACTGACCGGTTATGTATTTGCTGTCGTCGCTGCAAAGGAACGATACGACGTCGGCAACCTCGCTGACAGCGGCAAAGCGTCCCATGGGAACGGCTTTGATGTATTCCTTTTTCTTATCCTCAGGGAGCTGATCCACCATTTCGGTGAGAACAAATCCGGGAG
>USKS01000109.1 GCA_900555345.1 uncultured Eubacteriales bacterium | reverse complement strand
CGGCGGATATTCTGCTTTATCAGACAGAGCTTGTGCCCGTAGGCGACGACCAGAAGCAGCATCTTGAGATCGCCCGCAACATTGCGGAGCGCTTCAACGGCATATACGGCGACACCTTCATCGTTCCCGACGCGTTTATAAACAAAACGCCGGCGGCGCGTATTATGAGCCTTGCGGATCCCACAAAGAAAATGTCCAAGTCCGATGAAAACGAAAACGCCACCGTGCGTATTCTCGATGACCGCGACACTATCATACGTAAGTTCAAGCGTGCCGTTACGGATTCCGAATCCGAGGTATGCGCAAGAGAAGGCAAGGCGGGCATTATAAACCTTATGTCCATATACGGTGCCTTCACCGGCAAGACCTTTGAAGAGATCGAAAAAGAGTTCAGCGGCAAGGGCTACGGCGAGTTCAAGCTTGCCGTCGGCGAGGCTTGCGCGGACGGGCTTGCACCCGTTCAGGCAGAGTTCAAGCGTCTTTCCGCCGACAAAGCGTATCTTGAAGAGCTTATGGCGCGCGGCGCGGCAGAGGCGCATCACGACACTCTGCGCACACTTTCAAAGGTGCGCCGCAAAATAGGCTTTACCGAACGTCCCCGCTACTGATATGGCAACGGATGATACACGGCGGCTCGACTGCGCGGTGGACCGCATAGAGGGAAATGTTGCGGTCATCGTACCCGAGGGCGGCGGCGCGCCGTTTGAGACGGACTGCCGCGATTTTCCCGGGCTTTGCGAGGGAAAAGCATACACAGCCGTTATACACGGCGGCCGCGTTACGGCATTTGAGGAAAGAGAGGCGTGCGGCGACAATGCGGCGCGGCTTGCGCGGCTGTTCAAAGAAAGCAAAGACAGAAATAAATAAGAGGTACAAAATGAAAACAAGAGCAGTTAGACTTTACGGCGTAAACGATCTTAGGCTTGAGGAATTTGAGCTTCCCGAGATCGGCGAGGGCGAGATTCTCGCCAGAGTTATTTCCGACAGCATCTGCATGTCGTCGCACAAAGCGGCACTTCAGGGCGCGGCGCACAAAAGAGTGCCCGACAACGTAGCGGAAAACCCCATTATTCTGGGTCACGAGTTCTGCGGCGAGATCATTGAGGTCGGCAAAAAGTGGCAGAGCGAGTTCAAGCCCGGCGACCGTTTCTCCATACAGCCCGCCATAAACTACAAAGGCAGCCTTGCGGCTCCCGGATATTCGTACCGCAACATCGGCGGCGGCGCTACATACGTAGTTATCCCCAACGAGGTAATGGAGTGCGGATGCCTGCTTCCCTACAAGGGCGAAGCCTTCTACTACGGCAGTCTTTCCGAGCCTATGAGCTGCATCGTCGGCGCTTTCCACGCCTGCTATCACACAACGCCCGGCAAATATGTGCACGATATGGGCACCGTTGAGGGCGGCGCAATGGCTATCCTTGCAGGCGCAGGTCCTATGGGTCTCGGCGCAGTCGACTACGCAATTCACGGTCCCCGCCGCCCCCGTCTGCTCGTTGTGACGGATATTGACGACGCCCGTCTCAGCCGCGCTGCGTCTCTTATTACGATAGAGGACGCAAAGGCGCACGGCGTTGAGCTTAAATACATAAACACCGGAAACATGGAAAACGCGGCGGAAAAGCTGAAGGCTCTCACCGGCGGCGACGGATACAACGACGTATTTGTATTTGCGCCCGTAAAGCCCGTTGTGGAAATGGGCGACGCGCTTCTCGGACGCGACGGCTGCCTGAACTTCTTTGCGGGCCCCACGAACAACCAGTTCTCCGCGATGTTCAACTTCTATAACGTACATTACAGCTCCACCCACATCGTCGGCACGTCCGGCGGAAATACGGATGACATGAAAGAGGCGCTGCGCCTTATGGAAGAGGGCAAGATCAACCCCTCCTGCATGATCACCCATGTGGGCGGTCTGAACGCCGACGCTCCCACAACGCTCAATCTGCCTCATATACCCGGCGGCAAAAAGCTTATATACACCCACATAGACCTGCCGCTTACCGCTATCACGGATTTCCGCAGCGAGGCCGAAAAGGGCGGCGAACACGCAGATCTGTTCCGCGATCTTGCGGACATCTGCGAGAGAAACAACGAGCTGTGGTGCCCCGAGGCTGAAAAGCGTATTCTCAAAGAAGCAACGATCGACTGAATTTCTGCCTGATCCGGCAGAGGCGCGGGGACTTGAGCTGTTTTTCGGCAAAGTCCCCGTTTTCATCTCACAATAAAGGACATACTATGGAAAAAATCGCAAGCTTTCAGGTAGATCACAGATATATCGTGCCCGGCATGTACGTTTCAAGAACGGACGGCGACATCGTGACCTACGATCTGCGCACGCGCCGCCCCAACTGCGGCGACTACATGGACAACATAACCATGCACTCCGTGGAGCATATGTTTGCCACATACGCCCGCGGCGGTGCCCTCGGCAAAAATGTCATATACTTCGGTCCCATGGGCTGCCGCACGGGATTTTATCTTCTCATGCGCGGCTGCACCGACAGCGAGGCATACGGCTATGTGAAAGAAACGCTCGAAAGCATTATCAGTCACGACGGAGAAATGTTCGGCGCATCCCCCGTTGAGTGCGGCAACTGGCTTGAGCTTGACCTCGGTGCGGCAAAGCGCGAGGCAAAGCGGTATCTTGACGCGCTGAAGGCGCGCGAGGCCGAAGGAAAGGCGGATCTGCGATATGACACAAAGTGAAAATTGCGCCGTCGGCATAATCTGCGCCATGCAGATAGAGCTTGACCGAATAAAAGCCGCTCTCGTCGGTGCGCACAGCGAAACGGTCGGCTCAATTGAATTTACGGCGGGAACCCTGCACCATAAAAAAGTCGTCTGCGCCGTGTGCGGCGTAGGTAAGGTCTTTGCGGCTATGTGCACGCAGACGATGATACTGCACTATCACCCGGAATTTATTATCAACTCCGGCGTTGCAGGCGGGCTTACGGACGGTCTTCACGTTCTTGACACAGTCATTGCCGACAGCGTTGTGCAGCACGATATGGACACCTCGGCTATAGGCGACCCCGTCGGCATGATCTCCGGTATAAATATGATATATATTCCCTGCGATGAAAAAGTGCGTGACACTCTAAAAGCAGCGTCAGAGGCTGCGGGAGCCCATTGCGTTTGCGGCAGGATAGCCTCCGGCGACATATTTGTTACCGACAGCGAAAGCAGAGAGAATATAAAAAAGACCTTCGGGGCAGCCGCCTGCGAAATGGAGGGCGCGGCAGTCGGTCAGGTATGCTATGTAAACAAAGTTCCCTTCGGCATACTGCGCACAGTGTCCGACAACGGCAATGCCGCAGAGGATTATCCCTCTTTTGCCAAAGCGGCTGCCGACATCTCCTCCGCTGCAGCGATCGAATTTATAAAAAGGATCTGACCCCGCCAAAACGGTCTGAAAGGAGGAGCGATATGGACTGGGAAAGTCTTAAAGCCGAATGCGAGAGCTGCCGCAAATGCGCGCTGGGCTCAACTCGCACAAACTGCGTTTTCGGCACGGGCAGCAAAACTGCCGATCTTATGTTTGTGGGCGAGGCGCCGGGTGCACAGGAAGACGCGACCGGAATCCCCTTTGTGGGGGCAGCCGGACAGCATCTTGACCGTTTTCTTGCCGCCGTGGGCATTGACCGTGAGAGAGTTTATATCGCAAATATCCTGAAGTGCCGCCCGCCGGCAAACCGCGATCCCCTGCCGGAGGAGCAGGACGCCTGCATCGGATATCTGAGAGAGCAGGTAAAGCTTGTGCGGCCCAAAATGATAGTTTGCCTCGGCAGAATAGCCGCCATGCGGCTTATTGACCCTGATTTCCGTATTACGAAATCCCATGGAACCGTATACAAACGCGGCGCGTTTCTTATAAGCGCGGTGTACCATCCCTCTGCACTTCTGCGTGACCCGAGAAAAAACGAGGAAATGTACCGTGATATGAAGAAGATCAAGCACATCCTCGACAGCGGCCTGCACACCGAAGGCTGAATATTTCTATCAAAAAAACAGGACTGCTGCGGCAGTCCTGTTTTTTACTTATCAGTGATATACGGGCATATATCCGTCCGCGTGGTGCTTTTCCATCATCTCGTCGCACATATCGACTATCTTCGATATGGTAAGCTCGGAGGATGCATGGGGGTCGAGCATAACAGCCCGGTATACCTTGTCGCGCTTTTGCTCTATGGCAGCCTCTATTGCCAGAAGCTGAACATTTATCTCCGTCATGTTCATGGCGGCGCATATTGTGGGCAGGGGCTTCTGCATACAGGGCTGAACGCCCTCGTGGTTTACAAGACAGGCGACCTCAACGCATGCCTCGGGCGGCAGGTTGGGGATCGCGCCTCTGTTTATAACGTTGCCGCCGATCTTCATGGGGACGTCGGTTATTACCGCCTCCATAAGTCCCGCCGCGTACTCATAGGTCTTTTTGTGGGTAATGTCGCCGGATATGTATCTCGGGCGCTCCCTCTCCCACTCTTCTATATTATTTACGCACCTTCTGAGATACTCGTCAAGTGGTATCTGATACCGATCTATAAGCTCTGGATACGCGTTTTTGATGAAGAAGTTGTTGTACTCGGCGCTGTGCTCGCTGGACTCTGTAACATAGTACCCGAGCCGTCTCACATATTCAAGACGCACAAGATCCTTGTATTCGCATTTCATCTTTCCCTCGAGCACAAGGTTTGCCCTGCGGCGTATTTCGGGATAGAGGTCGGTTCCGTCGCCGCTGCGCAGCTCCAGAAGCCACGACATATGGTTTATGCCCGCTATGTTTTCATAAAGCGGCTCGGTAAACGGAATATCGAGCACCTTGAGCACCGTATGCGCACAGACCTGAACGCTGTGGCAGAGACCCACGGTCTGAATTTTACTGTAACGCCCCATATATCCCGTGACCATTGCCATGGGATTTGTGTAGTTTATAAGCAGGCACTCGGGGCATACCGCCTCCATATCCCGCGCTATGCCCTCCATTACGGGAATGGTACGCAGAGCTCTGAATATACCGCCGACTCCCGTTGTATCCGCAATGGTCTGACGCAGACCGTATTTTTTCGGGATTTCAAAATCCGTAACGGTGCAGGGCTCGTATCCGCCGACCTGTATGGCGTTTACGGCAAATGTCGCGCCGCGCAGAGCGTCTTTTCTGTTTTCGACGCCAAGGTGCTTTGTAATCCTGCTTCTGTTTTCGTTGATGTTCCTGTTCAGCGCGCACACCATGTTGTACGAATCCTCAAGGCGCTGCGGATCTATATCGTACAGCGCGATCTCAAACTCGCACAAAGACGGCGTCAGCATGCAGTCGCCGATGATGTTTTTGGCAAAAACCGTGGAGCCCGCTCCGAGAAAAGTGATCTTTCCCATATATATGTTGTCCTTTCGTATACAAGCACGGCTTCGCCGCTTCGGGGAAGCCGTGCGTTATTTCGTTTCGGCGCACCGCGTTATGCGTCAGAACCCCTTGGCGCGGGCAGCTGCGGCGTATGCGCCCTCCATCATCTTTGTAAGCTCTATGGCATCGTCTATGCCGCAGCCGTCAAGAATATTCCCCGTGAGAAACTGTATGATGGGACGGGGCTTGAATTCTTCACGAGATTATACTTGCAAAGCGGGCAGCCAGTGCGTTGACGAGCCGTTATGACAGTTGCGGAAGCGAAAGTAGTTCAGCTTTTCCAGTTCCACGCTGTCAACCATGCGCTTTACCGTAAGCGGCAGGCTCTCGAACTTCCGGAAAAGGGAGATAACGAAATCCACACCGTATTTTTCAATGGTTTTTTTGATATTATAGCATGACGCCGTATCCGCTGCAAGTGCCTTTTCGCAGAAAATATTCTTACCCGTGT
>USKS01000108.1 GCA_900555345.1 uncultured Eubacteriales bacterium | reverse complement strand
ATGGGAGAGACGTTAATTCTTTTTCTGCAATCGGAAAAACGATCAATATCTCTGCAAAACATAAACGCATAAGCCATAAGATGGTGTCCGAGCATTACGGGTTGCGCTCTTTGCATATGTGTGTATCCGGGCATTATCGTATTTTTTTCCTTCCCGGCACATGCGCAAATGACATTGACAAGACCCATGAGGATGGATTTTATCCCGTCCGTTTCGTCACGCAGATACATTCTTGTGTCAAGCGCAACCTGATCGTTACGGCTTCTCGCAGTGTGGAGCCTTTTTCCCGCATCGCCTATGCGCGCCGTCAGCTCCTGCTCGACAAACATATGGATATCCTCGCAGCCGGTATCTATTTCGAGCGCGCCGTTTTCAATATCGCGCAGTATGCCGTACAGCCCGCAGATAAGCGCGTCGGCATCCTCGCCCGGGATGATGTTCTGCGACGCGAGCATTGCCGCATGAGCGATACTGCCTTTTATATCCTGACGGTACAGCCGCTTGTCAAAAGCCGCCGAAGAATTGAAGCTGTCGGCAACGGCGTCAGTCGCGCCGTCCGTTCTGCCTGCCCACATCTTTGCCATAGTTTCTCCTTTTTCCATGCCTGTATCCGATCACTGCCCCGACACAGAAAGCGCCGGGGCGGTTTTACTTTACCTTATTTACCGCACTTTGCGTCGACCTGCGCCTGCACCGCAATGGGCAGACCGTACAGGTTGATGAATCCCGCGGCGTCGTGCTGATCGTAGCTGCATTCGCTCTCACCGAACGTAGCGATATCCTCGCTGTACAGCGACTTGTCGCTCCAAACGCCCGCGTTTATCATGTTGCCCTTGTAGAGCTTCAGTTTTACCTTGCCGGTAACGTTCTCCTGCGTTTTGTCAACAAAGGCGGAGAGCGCCTCGCGAAGCGGAGTGAACCACTGGCCGTTGTACACAAGCTCCGCAAAGGTTATGGAGAGCTTCTGCTTTTCGTGCATGGTCATTTTGTCGAGGCATACCGACTCAAGCACGCTGTGCGCTTTGTAAAGGATAGTACCGCCGGGGGTCTCGTACACGCCGCGGCACTTCATGCCCACAAGACGGTTCTCTACGATATCTATAATACCGATGCCGTTTTTGCCGCCGACCTCGTTCAGAGCGAGGATCATATCCTTTGCGCTCATCTTTTTGCCGTCGAGAGCGACCGGGATGCCTTTTTCGAACTCAAGGGTAATATACGTGGGCTTGTCGGGCGCGTCTATGGGAGAAACGCCCATTTCGAGAAATCCCTTTTTCTCGTACTGCGGCTCGTTGCCCGTATCCTCAAGGTCAAGACCCTCGTGAGAAAGATGCCACAGATTTTTATCCTTTGAATAGTTGGTCTCGCGGTTTATCTTCAGGGGGATGTTGTGCGCCTCGGCGTACTCGATCTCCTCCTCACGGCTCTTGATGCTCCACTCACGCCAGGGGGCGATTATGGGCATATCGGGTGCGAAATGCTTGACTGCAAGTTCAAAACGCACCTGGTCGTTGCCTTTACCCGTGCAGCCGTGGCAGATGGCGTCCGCGCCCTCTTTTTTTGCTATCTCCACAAGACCTTTGGCAATGCAGGGACGCGCGTGGCTCGTGCCCAGAAGATATTCTTCGTAGACGGCGCCCGCCTTCATGGTGGGGATGATGTAGTCGTCAACATACTCGTCGCAAAGATCGAGCACATACAGCTTGGAAGCGCCTGTCTTCAGCGCCTTTTCCTCAAGCCCGTCAAGCTCGTCCGCCTGACCCACGTTTCCGGATACGGCGATGACCTCGCAGTTGTTATAGTTTTCCTTCAGCCACGGGATTATTATGGAAGTATCAAGTCCGCCGGAATACGCAAGGACTACTTTCTTTATATCATTCTTATTCATTGTTTTGTCTCCTTCTCGGAATATTTATGCACAATTGGTGCTTACATTGCATATTATAAGCGATAATATACATATTGTCAACGCTTTTATGCAATAAAAATTCAACCTCGCGAATATTTATCCGCTTTGCTGCAATGAACGCCGCCCGGGACGCGCGAATTGTGCATTTTTATGAGATGACACGCACTGTTAACAACAAATGCTTGAAAACGGGGCGGATTGCTGTTATACTGAAAAAAGAAGAAAATGAGAAAACGGGAGCGTATTATGAAAAAAAACGACAAGTCGGCGCAGGACGAGGGCAGAAAGACGCAGAGCGCCGACGCGGTACGCGAAGATTTTGAAATAGAAGAATCCAACGCAATGCGTGTTCTGCGCGGCACGGGCGAGGAAAATACAAATCCGCACGAAAGCCGTATAGAGGGCAGAAAGATAAGCCGCGCCGAAAACTTCTGGTACAGGCACAAGTGGCACGCGGGGCTGACCTTGTGCGGCATTGCCATTGCGGTCGTTGTGCTGATCCAGATCATCACCCACGTAAAGCCCGATCTGTATATTATGTACACGGGTCCCGCGGCGATAGTCGGCAACAGGTATGACAAGCTGGAGGCGGCGATCACCTCCGTTATGGAGGATACGAACGGCGACGGCAAAACGGCGATAAGCTTTGCAGACAACACATATCTATCCGCGGATCAGATAGACGCAAAAAAGGCAGCTACCTCCGGCACGTTCCGCTTTGACTATCAGTCGAACAACGCGGCGTTTCAGCGCTACACCACGGAGATCACGGCGGGCAAGCACATGTTTGTAATGCTTGATCCCGCGCTGCATGATCAGATGGCGTCCGCGGGGGCGTTTGTGCCGCTTGACGAGATATTCGGCGGTGAGATCCCCGCATCCGCATATGGGGATTACGGCATACGCCTGGGCGACACCGAGTTTTACAAGAGCGATCCCGACATAAACTTCTTGCCGGCAGACACTGTTCTGGCAGTGCGCATTCCCGCGGCGCTTGACTTTAAGAGCGACGAGAAAAAAGCGGAATATGCCGCGCCATACAAAGAGCTTCTGCGCAGCATTGCGGAGTACGTGCCCGAGAAGAGCGGCAACTGACGGGGAAGGCGGCGCTCGAGAGCGGTTTTTCTCTGCGCGTGCTGCTTGTACGGCTGCGCTGTCCGAGCGGCGGAGCAGAGACAGTAAAATCCGCTTGAAAAAAGGGGAAAAGGGTTATATAATAGTAGTAAGAATGTGATTTTTTGCGAAAGGACCGATCCGATGAAACACCGAATTCTCGTTGTAAGTTCTGCAAATATGGATTTCGTTCAGCGCATGGCACGTCTGCCGTCCGCGGGCGAGACCGTTGTTGAGGATGAAACATACAGCTACATCCCCGGCGGAAAGGGACTGAACAGCGCCGTCACGTTTGCCCGTCTCGGCGGAGACACCGTGCTTTGCTCGCGTGTCGGCAGGGATGCAAACGGCGACAGACTCTGCGAGTTCTTTGCAGGGGAGGGTATCGACACCAGATTTGTCTGCAGAGACAAAAATCTGCCCACGGGACTTGCGTCCGTAATGGTGGAAGCGGACGGCGCAAACAGGATAGTTGTGTACCCCGGTGCCGCCCGTGCCCTTTGCGCCGACGATGTGGAGGAAGCGTTCACATCGTATCCGGACGGAGTGTTTGTACAGACGGAGATACCGGCAGAGGCGGTCATTGCGGCGTCCCGCTTTGCGAAAGAAAAAAACATCCCGTTTTTCTTGGATACAGGCTCCATCGGTCCCAATTTTCCGCTGGGCGAGCTATACGGTGCGGAGATAATCTCTCCGAATGAGACGGAATGCTTTGCCATGACGGGTATTACTCCCGATTCTGTCGAAAACTGTCTGCGCGCCTGCATAAGGATCGCGTCGGTTACGGAGACGAAATATATAGTGCTGAAGCTCGGGCATCGCGGCTCGTTTGTGTACGACGGAAAGTATTATAATCTTATCCCTGCGCACAAGGTGCAGGCTGTTGACACGACTGCCGCCGGCGATGTGTTTACGGCTGCTCTCAGCTATGCGTATCTTCAGCGCGGAGACATACTTGAGTCGGCGCGATTCGCAACGCTTGCCGCCGCGGTATGCGTCACTCGCGAGGGCGCGTCAAGCTCCGTTCCCACCCTGCGCGATGTAAAGCTGTTTGCGAAAAGCGTGCGCGAGGCGTCCCGCTGAGAGAGGCAGTGTCTGCCGCCGCGCGGTTGTCACAGACGGTAAATTTATAAGGAATAACAAAACGAAATGAAAAAAATAATTCTCGGCGTCGACTACGGCGACGCAAGAACAGGGCTTGCGCTCAATGCGGGAACGTTCGCCTTCGGTGCGGGCTGTGTGCGCTGTGAGGGCATGAGGCGCACCGCGGAAGCGGTTGCGGCAGCTGCCGCGGAAAAGAAGGCTGAGCTTATAGTTGTGGGCAACCCGGTGAACATGAACGGAACAGAGGGTCCGCGCAGCGAAAAGTGCCGCGCCTTTGCTCATATGCTCGGGGAGCTCTCCGGTATTCCGGTGGAGCTTTACGACGAGCGGCTGACCACCGTCAGCGCGCACAACATTATGTCGGAGCTTAATGTCCGCGGCAAAAAACGTAAGGACAATGTTGACGAGCTTTCGGCTACGATCATCCTGCAGGATTATATCGACAGAAACAAAGATCTGATGTGAATTTGCATAGCTTGTCGCCCCCCGCATGGGGACGAATACACAAAGAGAACGGCGCCCGCCGAGGAATACGTACTGCGTACTCCTCAGCGGGCGCCGTTCTTCGGTCCCGCGTTTATCCTTTTTCTCTGTGCTTTTCAGATGTCCGCCTGCGCGGCGTACTGTGCGGCGTACTGCGCAATAAAGCGCTTGCGCTCCGTAAGGTTGTCGCCCAAAAGCACATCAAATATGTGCTCCGTTGCGGCGGCGTCGGACTCCGTTACCCTTATAAGCCGCCTTGTTGCGGGGTTCATGGTCGTCTGCCACATCATGTCGGGCTCGTTCTCGCCAAGTCCCTTCGAGCGCTGAAGCGTGAACTTTTTGCCTTCAAGTCCTGCCAGTATATCCGCTTTTTCCTGCTCGTTGTACGCGAAATATATCTTTTCCTTCGTAGTAATCTCAAACAGAGGCGATTCGGCAATATAAACCTTGCCCTCTTTAATAAGCGTGGGCAGCAGGCGGTTGAACATGGTCAGAAGCAGCGTGCGTATCTGGAAACCGTCCTCGTCCGCATCGGTGCAGATAATGATTTTCGACCAGCGCAGCGAATTTATGTCAAAGGGCACGAAATTGCCTTTCACCTTCGCCTTTATCTCTACACCGCAGCCTATAACGCGCAGAAGGTCAACGATTATATCGCTTTTGAAAATTTTGTCGTATGTGCTCTTCTGGCAGTTCAGCGTTTTGCCGCGCACGGGGATTATCGCCTGAAATTCGGCGTCTCTGCCGAGCTTACAGGACGTGAGAGCCGAGTCGCCCTCAACTATATAAAGCTCTCGCCTTTCGGGATCTTTAGAACGGCACGAAACAAACTTTTCAACTCTTGACGCTATGTCGTTTGACGTGCTGAGCTTCTTTTTAAGGTTAAGACGGGTGCTTTCAGCCGTTTCGCGGCTGCGCTTGTTTGCGAGAACCTGCGATGCGATCTTGTCCGCGTCGAGCGGGTTTTCCGCAAAATATATTTCAAGGGTGCTCTTGAGGTAATCCGTCATAGCTTCGGCGATGAATTCGTTTGTTATCGCCTTTTTTGTCTGGTTTGCATAAGATGTCTCCGTTGAAGAGCTGTTTATTACGAGAACAAGGCAGTCTTCAATGTCCGCGAAGGTTATCTTCGAATCGTTTTTATTGTATTTTCCGGTCTGCTTGATATATTTATCGATAGCATAGACGAAGGCGGTCTTTGTCGCCTTGTCGGGCGAGCCGCCGTGTTCGAGGAAGCTGGAGTTATGATAATATTCGATCAGCTGGAAGGCGTTTGAAAAGCAGAACGCAAACTCGGCTTTCAGACTGTA
>USKS01000107.1 GCA_900555345.1 uncultured Eubacteriales bacterium | reverse complement strand
AAAAGCGCGCGCTCCTACGACGATGAACGCCGCAGGCTTGAAAGCTGGCTGGGAGATCATATGCGTTTTACGCAGACCGCCGACGGCAAAAATGTTTTTCTGTCGGTAGACAGCCGCGCGACGGCAAAAAATCCGTTCTACAAGGCGTGGAAAGCCAAAAGCTTTACCGACGGCGACATAACACTGCACTTTGCGATATTCGATGTTCTTTACGCGCCAGAGATCAAAATGACTCTTGCAGAGCTGGTTGATGAGATCGACAAACGGCTTTTCTCCCGTCTGACATTTGACGAATCAACACTCAGAAAAAAGCTTAAGGAGTACGTCGGCGAGGGTATCATTCAAGCGGAGAAGGCCGGGAGGCGGGTGCTGTACTCAAGAAGTCCCGATACGGATATTTCATCCCTTTCGGACGTTATAGACTTTTTCAGCGAGGCTGCTCCCTGCGGCGTTATCGGCTCGTTTCTTCAGGATAAGGAGGAGCCGCGCCCCGAGATGTTTTTCTTCAAGCATCACTACATAACTCAGGCAATGGACAGCGATGCGGCGGCGACCCTGTTTGACGCCATGCGGCGACACGCGTACGTCACCTTTGACAATCTGAGCAGATACTCGAATACGGCATCGGCCGTTCGCGCGGTCCCTCTCAGGATATACATAAGCGCGCAGGGCGGCAGGCAGCATCTTCTGGCATTCAGCGTGACATCAAACCGCATCAGGTCATACCGTCTCGACTATATATCGAACGTCAGAGCAGAGGCGGATATTTGCGAAAACTTTACCGAGTTGAGAAAGGCGCTCGAAAAGGCCGAAAAGCATATGTGGGGCGTCGGGTGCCGATGGAATACAAAGCACACCGAGCACGTCGAATTTGAGATCAGAGTCGGCGAGGGCGAAGAATACATAGTTCGGCGGCTGGAGCGCGAAAAGCGCTGCGGACACGTTGAAAGAACGGACGACAGCCACTGTCTCTACGCCGCCGATGTGTTTGACACGACAGAAATGCTGCCGTGGATACGCACATTTATCTCTCGCATAACAAGACTTGATTTTTCCAACCGCACGGCGGAAAACAAGTTCAGGGAAGATCTTCGGGAAATGTACCGTATGTACGGTATTGACGGGGGTGAAAACGTTGATATTCAGTGAGCTGTACTCGGTGTATTACAATACGGTGGCAAGAATTCTCGAAGCTGCCTTTGACCCGAGGACAACGGAAAGGGATCTGCAAAAATGCGTTGCGAAAGAGGCATTTTCGGAAAGCACGCTTACCATACTGCCCGCGCTGAGATCCGGCAGATGGCCGCTGCTGAAAGATGATATGTCGCCCGTGCTGCTGCGAAAGCCCACGATGCCGCTTACTCTTCTCGAAAAGCGGTGGCTGAAAGCCGTATCCGAGGATCCGCGCGTCAGACTGTTCGGCGCAGAGTTTCCCGATCTCGGCGACACCGAGCCTCTTTTCACAAGGGAAGACTACAGGATATACGATCAATACAGCGACGGCGACCCATATGAGGATGAAGAATACATAAAGCACTTTCGCCTGCTGCTTAATGCCGCCCGCGGCGATCTGCCCGTCCGCGCCGTCATGACGAACCGCCACGGCAAAGAAGCGCGCATCCGCTTTTTCCCGAAGGGCTTTGAATACTCGGCAAAGGATGACAAGATCCGCATCATAGCAGGCGGATCCAGGTTCAAACATTACAATCTCGGAAGGATAGTAAGCTGCGAGCTGTACAAAGGCGACGGCACATGGGAAGAAAGTCCGCAGGAGGAGCAGCTCAAAGAGCTCACGCTGCTCATAACGAACGAGCGCAACACTCTTGAAAGAGCCATGATGCATTTCGCCCATTTTGAAAGGCGTGCTGAGCGCACAAACGACGGCAGGTACATTTTGCGCCTGAAGTATTATGAAAACGACGAAACGGAGATCGTTATACGCGTGCTGTCTTTCGGACCGTTTGTAAAAGTCTTGGAGACGCAAAGCTTTGAAGAGCTTATAAAAGAGCGGCTTATCTCTCAAAAAAGCTGTGAACTCAGATGAGTTCGCAGCTTTTTTTCCGTGATTTACCTGTTTCGGTTTGGTAAAATATGCTCACAGGGCGCGAAAAGCGACGACGGCGCGCCCCGCAAAAGGTACTTACAGCAATCTATTCTTCTTTTTATATGATTAAAGAATCTGCCTGCGGCGGGATGATCCCGCCGCAGAAGAGTACCTTGTAAGGCACCGACAGCAACAGTGAATAGCTAAACGGTTACAGCAGAGACGGCAGAAAAGCCATCTCCTGCGGGTTCGAATCCCGCTTCAAACGGTGCCTTGATTTTTTGAAAGACGCGGGCAGCAATCACTTCTGTATTTAAGGCATTAGCCGGATCACCGGCGCTTGCTTACGGGGCAAGAGGCGGCGGGGTGAAATTCCCCGTATGTATTAATACGCGTCTTGTAACAAAGGCACCGACAGCAGCCTGTCTCTAAATTAAAGCATATACAGCCCCGCAGCCCTTTTCGCGGGGAGAAATGCTTCGGCTGACAATGTCAGCATGCAGCGGTGCCTTGTATTAAATAAGAAAGGAGCCATGCGGTGTTTGAAATCAAAGGAAAAGTAAATACCGCCGTCTGCTACGCAAAGACGGCGGATGAAGCGTCGGTCGGTCAGATAGAAAAAATGTGCGACTGCGATTTTACCAAGGGTTCAAAAATACGCATAATGCCTGACGTCCACGCAGGAAAAGGCTGCACCGTCGGCACAACTATGACTGTATCCGACAGAGTCGCGCCGAGTATTGTAGGCGTTGATATAGGCTGCGGAATGTACACCGTAAAGCTCGGCATCGCCCGTATCGACCTTGAAAAATTTGACGATGCTGCGCACTCCGTTCCCTGCGGAAGAGAGATTTGGCAGGAGCCCGTTGAAAAGTTCGACCTTGAAGGGCTGCGCTGCTTTGAAAAGCTCAAACATCAGAGTCGCCTTGAAAGAAGCCTCGGCACCCTGGGCGGCGGAAACCATTTTATAGAAATAGATGTCGCCGAAGGCGGCACCGCTTACCTTATCATACATTCCGGCAGCCGGAACCTGGGAAAGCAGGTCGCCGAGCTGTATCAGGGACTTGCAGCCGACCTTGACGCGGGCAAAACGGATATTATCGCCGGTCGGAACGAGATCATACGCGCATACAAAGAGCAGGGGCGCAGCACCGAGATTCAGGCGGCGCTGAAGGCGTTTGAAAACGAGCAAAAGGCAAAAAAGCCGACAATGCCTGCGGAGCTTTGCTGCCTGCACGGTACATATCTTGACGACTATCTGCATGACACGAAGATATGTCAGGAGTTCGCGCGGCGCAACCGCGAGATTATCGCGGATACTCTTTTGAAAATGACGGGTATGACGGCGCTTTCCTCGTTTCACACTGTCCACAACTACATAGACACAGATGAAATGATACTGCGCAAGGGCGCGATCGCCGCGCATGGCGGAGAGCTTGTTCTGATCCCCATGAATATGCGCGACGGAAGCATACTTGCCCGCGGCAGGGGAAACCCCGACTGGAACTTTTCCGCCCCGCACGGCGCCGGCAGGCTCATGTCCCGCGCGAAAGCAAGGGCAACGCTCGACATGGACGATTACAGAAACGCAATGGACGGCATATATACAACGTCGGTAAACAAATTCACCATAGACGAAGCACCCATGGCGTATAAACCGCTGTGCGACATAACCGACGTCATAGGCGAGACCGTTGATATAATCGAAATACTTAAGCCTTTATACAATTACAAGGCGTCGGAGTGACCGATCCTCCGCGCCGCTTTGACAGGAGGAATCAAAAAATGTTGAATTATCTGAAAAAAGAAGCAAATATCGCATACACGCAAAACGGCGCAGTCACCAATCTCGGCACAATGTCCGACTGCCTTGATCTGTTCGCGACGATCGGCGCGATCCGCGCAGCGGGCGAGCAGGATATCATAAACAGATTTGTTCGCGCGTATACGGAGAATGCGGACATTGCCATGAAAATACTGTTTTTCGGGCGCGACGTCCGCGGCGGGCTGGGAGAGCGCAGAGTTTTTCGCGTGATCATAAACTGGCTTGCCGAAAACGAACCCGTTTCCCTTCGCAAAAATATTGAGCTTATACCGGAGTACGGTCGGTTTGACGATCTTGTATCGTTGATGGGTACACCCTGCGAGGATGACGCCGTGCGCGTTATACATAAGCAGCTGCAGGCGGATATTGCCGCAGGCGCCGAAGTGTCCCTTCTCGCCAAATGGCTGCCCTCCGTTAACGCCTCAAACGCCGAGACGGTACGCAGAGCAAAGCACATCGCGCACAGCCTCGGTATGACCGACAGAGAATACCGCAAAACGCTGGTTGCTCTGCGAAAAAAGATCCGCATCATCGAGAACGATCTTCGGACAAAGGATTATTCTTTCGACTATTCCAAGCAGCCCTCAAAGGCTATGTTCAAGTACCGCAGAGCATTTCAGCGTAACGACGGCAAGCGCTACAGTGAGTTTCTGAAGGCCGTGCAAAGCGGCAAGGCTCAGCTGCACGCGGACGCGCTTGCACCCTACGAGATCGTGCGCGCGGCGCTGAATGTCGGCGGATGGGGAATGAGATACTATCTGTCGGACGAGGAAGAGAACGCACTGAACGCCTCGTGGGAGTCGCTTCCCGATTTCTGCGGCGACAGAAACGCACTCGCAATAGTCGACACCTCAGGCTCCATGTACGACTTTGACGCGCTGCCCGCCGCGGTTGCACTGTCACTCGGGCTGTATTTCGGAGAGCGCAGCAAGGGTGTATTCCGCAACCATTTTATTGAGTTTTCCTCCGACCCTCAGCTTATAGAGATCAAAGGGAAAACCTTCTCGGAGCGCCTCAGATATCTCTGCACCTTCAACAAAGTTGCAAATACCGATATTGAGGCAGTGTTCGATCTGATACTGAATGCCGCAGTTTCCGGCGGCGCATCGCAGGAGGAATTGCCCGAGACTCTTTATCTTATCTCGGATATGGAGTTTGACCGCTGCGTCAGAAATGCATCGCTGACAAACTTTGAAAACGCAAAGCGCAGGTTTGCCGAGCACGGATACAAGCTGCCGAAGATAGTTTTCTGGAATGTGGCAAGCCGCGGCGGCAATCAGCCCGTAACCATGAACGAAGAGGGTACGGCGCTTGTATCGGGCTGCACTCCCCGCCTGTTCTCCATGGCAGCGTCAGGAGACGTGACGCCTTACTCCGCAATGGCAGATATGCTCTCGTCGGAGCGATACGCCCAAATATCGGCATAGAACATTAAAAAGCAGAGCGACGCTCTGCTTTTTTCTTATCTTGAATTTTTTATGATCATTTGATACAATAGAAATACAGATACCGTCGCCTCTGCATCGATGATGAACTAAGACGAAGTATCGGACGATTTTACACGGAGGATAACAGTATGAACGAAGTAATTAAAGCAATAAAAGAGCGGCGCAGCATACGCAGATTCAAACCGGATATGCCGGAGAAAAAAGACCTCGACGCCGTAATCGAGGCAGGTCTGTATGCGGCAAGCGCCCGCGGGAAGCAGGCGCCCGTGATCATAGCGGTCACAAACAAAGAGCTGAGAGAAAAGCTTGCGCGCGCAAACTGCAAGATCGGCGGCTGGGAGGAAGGTTTTGATCCCTTTTACGGCGCACCCGTCATATTTATCGTCCTTGTCGAAAAGGACTGGCCGTGCAGGGTTTACGACGGCAGCCTCGTTATGGGCAACATGATGCTGTGCGCTCATTCTCTGGGTCTCGGCAGCATCTGGATACACAGAGCAAAAGAAGAATTTGAAATGCCCGAGTTCAAGGCAGTGCTGCGGGATCTGGGCATCGAGGGCGAGTGGGAAGGAATAGGTCACTGCGCCGTCGGATATATTGACGGGGATATGCCGAAAGCCGCCGCACGAAAAGACGGCAGAGTCTTTTGGGC
>USKS01000106.1 GCA_900555345.1 uncultured Eubacteriales bacterium | reverse complement strand
GAAACCCCGCATATATACCTTCCCTCATGTCGGGGTGCGGGGCGCCCAGCCCCGCCAATACCGTTCCCTGCGGGGCGAAGCCCCATAAAAACCGTTCTCCTGCATGGCGCGGAGCCCATGCGGATTTTTACGTCCTCTAACCGATAGCGTCTCCGCCGGCGGTATCGCCGCCGAGCCCGAGACTCACGCTTATTGCCGTGTCCACGGCGTGCATGGCGTCGTCGTCAAGGTGTCCCATTTTTTCCTTAAGGCGCTGTTTGTCAATAGTCCTCATCTGCTCCAATAGCACCACCGAATCGCGCTGAAGCCCTACCCGCTCGGCATAGACATCAATATGCGTCGGCAGCTTGGATTTACTGAGCTTTGAGGTTATTGCGGCGGCAATTACCGTAGGGCTGTACCTGTTGCCCACATCGTTCTGCACAATGAGCACGGGGCGCAGTCCCCCCTGCTCGCTGCCGACCACGGGACTGAGATCGGCGTAAAATATGTCGCCTCGCCTGATTTGCAAATCAATCACTCTCCGTTATTATGAACTTCCTTTTTTCTGTGTTCTTAGTATTTCCTTTCGGGTGAGGGTTTTAATCACAAAAGCCGAAAAATCGCGTCCTCTCCCGTACCATATTATTCCGTCCGAACTGCAAAGGTGCGGCGCGATAGGCTTTGTGTCATAACAAAGGCGGCGGCGTATAATGACACTGAGGACAAAAAGGAGTCCCTCCCGGATTTTCTCTGAGCCCTGCCGCCGCACCGCAGCACCCGCTGCGCAATGGCAGATACATATTTACGTTGTACGAAAGGTTTACTTATATGAAAATCACTGTGGTAAGATCACCGCGCTTTCTGGCGCCTCTGCTTCGCCGGATGTTCGGGCTGTAAGCCCTGCCGCGCCGTTTGCGGAAAGTCCCGCCGAAAGCGAGCTGTAATATGTCACACACAAAGAACCTCACGGGTACCGCCCGGAGGTTCTTTTTGCGCCGCGCCTGAATAATATATCTCCGTATACACAAATTATCAAAATGACGGAATATAAAATTACGGAGGAACACAGTGAAAACCATCGGAGAATTTCTCTTTCCCGAAATTGCGGAGAAATACGGCAAAACGGCGCGGCGCGCCGTCTGCGCGGCGGCGCTTGTATTGTCCGTACTGCTGTTTTGCGCAGCCGCCACGGCAGCTTTCGGAATGCTGTTTGCCGCAGTTCGGATTCTGTCGGGCGGGGCCGCGGCTTGAGTACGCGCCGTATTGCCGATATAACACCGATCCGTCGGAAGGCAGATGTTTACGCTTCGGGGATGCGTCCCGCAAACCGGCAAATCGGGGCACCGCACAGCCGTCCGTGTATATGATTTACCGCGGCTTTGCCCTCTTTGCGATAATCCGCCGAAAATTCCTTCCGATTTCTTTACAAAATGCAATAATTATGATATTATAGTATATGATTATTCATTTTTTCAAAGCGAGGAGGGCGGAATATGCTTTGCTGCGGACGCACCGACATAGGCAGACGGCGCAAATTCAACCAGGACAGTTTTATATGCGAGGCCTTTGACAACGGGATGACGCTTTGCGTCGTGTGCGACGGAATGGGCGGCGCCGCCGGCGGAGGGCTCGCAAGCGGACTTGCCTGCGGCTATTTTACGGACAGCATTGCTGATTTTGCCGCTTCCTTCGGCAAGCACGACACGCTTACCCGCCCGCAGGAGCGGGAGATAAAGCAGGCGCTGTGCGATGCGTGCTCCGCCGCAAACCGCGCCGTATACAGCCGCGCCGAAGCCGAGCCCGAGCTGCACGGCATGGGCACGACTCTTGTTGCGGCGCTGCACTGCTGCGGCGTTCTGTTCACGCTGAATGTGGGCGACAGCCGAATGTATCTTATCCATTCAGGAAAGATAAGTCAGGTCACAAAAGACCACTCCTATGTGCAGTATCTTGTGGATCAGGGCAAGATGACGCCGGAGGAGGCAAAACGCTCCGTGAACCGAAATATAATCACAAAAGCCGTCGGCACGGAAGCCGAGATTGAACCGGACGTGTTCGTGACCCGCATAAAGAAAAGCGGCAGCGCCTCCGAGTACATCGGCATACTCTGCTCCGACGGGCTGACGAACCATGTGCCTCCCGAGGTGCTGTGCGCAGAGTCCGGTGAAGCGCTTGACGCCGTTAGCGACAGAGCGCTGGGGCATGTGTGCGAAAAGCTTATCGACCTTGCAAACGACGGCGGCGGCGCCGACAATATAACCGCCGTTGTCTTTACACTCTGAGCGGACGGGTGCCGCATCGAAAGGAGTACGTACTGTGGAAAGCTATGAAAAATACGTCGGGGCAGTTCTTGACGGAAGATATAAAATAGAAAAAATCATCGGCATAGGCGGTATGGCAGTGGTATACAAAGCCCACGACATGCTTATGGACCGTCCCGTTGCCGTTAAAATGCTGAAGGATGAGATCGCCGGGGACGAGGAAAGCGTCAAGCGCTTTGTGAACGAGTCAAAGGCTGTCGCCATGATGTCGCACAGAAACATCGTCAGCATTTACGACGTAAACGTCCGCGAGGACGTGAAATACATCGTAATGGAATACATCGAAGGCATAACGCTGCGCAACTATATGTCAAAGCGCGGTCAGCTGACGCTCCGCGAGATAATCAGCTACACCGAGCAGATACTGCTTGCCCTTTCCCACGCGCACAGCAAGGGGATAGTGCACCGCGACATTAAGCCGCAGAACATAATGCTTTTAAAAAACGGCATCGTAAAGGTGACGGATTTCGGCATAGCGAAGCTGCCCAACGCCGAAACGGTAACCATGACCGATAAAGCCATCGGCACGGTCTATTACATCAGCCCCGAGCAGGCAAGCGGGCAGCCCATCGACCGCAGAAGCGATATATATTCGCTCGGCGTAATGATGTACGAAATGGCGACAGGCGAGCTGCCGTTCACCGCGGACAGCCCCGTTTCCGTTGCCATGATGCAGATAAACGACACGGCAAAAGCACCGTGTGAGATAAATAAGAATATCCCGAAGGGGCTTGAACAGATAATCGGCATTGCCATGGAGAAAAAGCCGGAATACCGGTACCAGAGCGCCGAGGATATGCTGCGCCAGCTGAGAAGACTTAAGGAAAACCCCAATATCGTTTTCCGTATCCCCAAGCACAGGGAGGACGACGGGCAGAAGGGTATCCTCTCACTGCTTGCGGGCGGCGGACCCATGTTCCCCGTCATTGCCGCGGTGGCGCTTGCGTTTATAATCGTGTTTTCCATAGGCACTGTCTATGTTCTGGGACGCGTGGCGGACGCCATGTCCAACGTCTCCGAGACCATAACCGTCAAGGAATTCGTGGGCAATATGTATACAAACGAGCTTGCCGACGCACTTGAAAACTCGGACGAGTATAAAGTTAACGTGGAATATGTTTATTCCGACGAATACGAGCCCGGGCTTATAATCGAACAGGACCCCAAAGCGGGATCATCCAGAAAGATCGTCAAGGGCGAGCAGAAATGCGAGCTTTCGCTGACGGTATGCAGCGGTCAGAAGGAAGTCACCATCCCCGATCTTTCGGGACTTGACCGCCGCAGCGCGGAGCTCAGACTGCGCAAGCTGAGCCTGAAGTGCACCGTTGAATTCAAAAAGAGCAATGAGTACGCCACGGGTCAGGTCATAGAGACCGTGCCCGCAAAGGACGAGAAAATAAGCGTCGGCGAGACCGTGACGCTGTATATCTGCAGCGGCGCGGAGGACGGCGACATCAAAGTGCCGGATTTCGTCGGCATGACCGAAAAGGAAGCCTTCAGCGCGCTTGTAAAGCTTGACCTCGTACCCGGAAAAGTCACATACGTAAAGGACAAGGCGGAGCGCGGCACGGTAATTTCTCAGGGCATTGAAAAGGACACAAAGGTCGCGGCTCATACAAAGATCAATCTGACCGTGAGCGGCGGGCCGGACTTTGACCCGAACAATCCCGACGCGACAAAGCCGGAAACGACAGAGCCGGAGACCACGAAGCCCGAAACCACTAAACCCGAAACGACCGCGACCACTACCGAGCCGGAGACCACGAAGCCGGAAACGACGGAAACCGACGGCAACGACACAACGTCGGACAGCGGTACAGACACTACTGCCGCCGACACCTGAGGCGGACAGGCTGTATGACTGAAACTCAAAAACAAACAAAGGGTATTATACTTTGGGGCGTGGGCGGACTTTACGGCGTTCGCCCGTATGCCGGAGATGACTTGTCGGTGCAGGACGGCGATAGTGCAGCGGACAAAGCAAAGGCCGCCGCAGAAAACGGCGCCGGCAAGCACGCAGATTCAGCCTCAGGCGCGGATCCTATCCTCTGCCGTGCCCGCGGAGCTTTTCGCCACGAGGGTATTTCTCCCCTGCCGGGAGATGCCGTGAAAGTCATCTGCGACGACGATAACGACACCCCGGAAGCGCCAAAGCACGGCGTTATAGATGACATATACCCGCGGCGAACTTCTCTTGTGCGCCCCGCCCTTGCAAATCTTACGCATTTGTTTGCGGTGATCCCGGCGGCGCGCCCCGCTCCCGTGCTTCTCGGCGCGGACAAGCTTATATGTGCGGCGGACAACGCAGGCATTGAGCCTGTTATCGTTATAACGAAATCAGAGCTTGACCCGGACAGCGCCCGCCGTATCGAAGATATATACAAAAGATCCGGCTTTGCCGTTTTTGCCCTTTGCGGCGACGGCAGCCGTGACGGTGAGCTTACGGACTATATGGCAGCCGAAGCAAGAGGCGGACTTATGTGCGCCGCCTTTGCCGGAGTTTCCGGCGCGGGCAAATCCACACTTATGTCCCGTATCTTTCCCTCTCTTTCCCTCAAAACGGGAGAGCTGAGCAGAAAGATACAGCGCGGACGGCACACAACGCGCCATGCCGAGCTTTATCCCATAGATATCGGCGGCGCCGTTTGCTATATCGCCGACACGCCGGGCTTTTCCGTTATGGATTTTTCCCTCTCGGGCTGCACGGAGTCTTCTCAGCTTGCATATGCGTTCCGCGAGTTTGTCCCGCTCATGGGCAGGTGCAGATATACGAAATGCACTCACACCTCGGAGGAGGGCTGCGCGGTGCTTGCGAAAGTCGAAAGCGGCACGATACCGAAAAGCCGCCACGAAAGCTACTGCGCCATGTATGAGGAGCTGCGCAGAAATCCGCCGTGGAAAAAGCAGCGGCAGAAATAAATCAAGTTTTTCCAATCAATTCAACATAAAAGAGGTTTTCAAATTGACTAAGACAGACATTTTTTCGGGTTTTTTGGGTGCGGGCAAAACAACGCTTATAAAAAAGCTCATTGCCGAGGCCTATAAAGGCGAAAAGCTGGTCATTATCGAAAATGAATTCGGCGACATCGGTATCGACGGCGGCTTTCTTAAGGATGCGGGCGTCGAGATAACCGAAATGAACTCGGGCTGCATATGCTGCTCCCTTGTCGGCGATTTTGCCGAGGCGCTCAAAAAGGTCGTTGAGCAGTACGCTCCCGAGCGTATTCTCATAGAGCCCTCCGGCGTCGGCAAGCTTTCCGACGTTATAAAGGCGGTTCGCCGCGCCGACGTGCCCGGGCTTGAACTGAACAGCTTTACTACCGTCGTTGACGCGGGCAAATGCAAAATGTATATGAAAAACTTCGGCGAGTTTTTCAACGATCAGATAGAAAGCGCGGGCACCGTAGTGCTCAGCCACACCAAGGGCATAAGCGAAGCAAAGCTTGCGAAAGCCGTCGAGCTCATTCGCTCCGTTAACGGCGAGTGCGAGATCGTCACGACGGACTGGGACCTTCTTGACGGCAGCCAGATATTTGCCGCAATGGAAAAGAGCGCTACTCTGGCTGATGAGCTTCACGCTCTCGAAGAGGAAAGCTGCCCCGTCTGCGGGCATCATCATGAGCACGATCATGAGCATGAGCACGAGCATGAGCATGAGCATGAGCATGAGCATGAGCATGAGCATGAGCAT
>USKS01000105.1 GCA_900555345.1 uncultured Eubacteriales bacterium | reverse complement strand
GCTGGAACTGCGCCTTCTCTTTTGAATATCTGCCGCAGCAGACAATAGTGAATTTTTCGTTTTCAGCCGTTTTGCCGCCATGCGGCATTGTGAACATATCGTTTACGCCGTTAGAGATGACATAAGCGTTTGTGGGCGCCGTCGCGCTCTCAAACACGCGGCGGATAAACTCCGTGGGATAATGCACAGCGTCGCAGCGGCGGTATATAAAGCGATAAAATGTTTTATATGTGAGATCATTTACAAAGTGCATATTCATCATGCCGATATGCGCCGTAAAATTCTCCGCCTGGCAGTGAAAGCTTGCAGTCACGGGCTTTGAATAGCGTCTCGCAAGGCAAAGCGCGCGCCACGACAGCGGAAACGGCAAAAGCAGGTGTACAAGGTCCGCGTCTTTTATATACGGTTCGAGGATAGCGGAGGAAGGCTTTGCGAGCTTTACCCCGTTGCGCTCAAGCACACGATTGAGAAACGGCCCAAGATTAAGAGTTTTCACACGGACAAAGCCCTCTCCGCTCGGTCCGTCCGGAGAGATAACGGACACATCATGACCGCACTTTTTAAGATATTTTATAAGATTATACGCTGCAAGGGACGTGCCGTTGTTGGCCTCACCGAGCACGTCGCACACGACTGTGATCTTCATGTAAAGGTTTCACGCTCCTCTGCGGTGTTTTGACATTCTTTGAATATATTGTACCATATTTTATATTATAATCAACATAAAATATTAAATACGTTGACATATTCGCCAAAAAGCGGGGGATATACCGCTTTTGTATATCCCCCGTTTTACTTTCTGCGAAGCTGTGTTTATTTAATGGAATCGGTACGGTATATGAATCTTACGGTGCCGTCCATGTCATCAGAGAGACCCGAGAAGGATCTGTAATCCTTTGATACATCGGCGGTTGCGCGCGCTCTTGCAATGAATGTCTTGAGGTCGCCGTTTACCGCGCCGGCTATCTTGGAAACGCCCTCTTCGTTGAACTTGTTAAGTCCCTCGCTGAGAGTCTTTGCGCCGTCGCGCAGCTGAGTCGTGCCGCTCTTAAGTGCGGGTGCGCCGTTCTTCATTTCAAGTATACCGGAAAGAAGCTCCGCCGCGCCCTTGTCAAGGGCTGCGGCACCCTCGGAAAGCTCGCCCGCTCCGTCGGAAAGCTCTGCCGCGCCGTCTGCCGCGGTCCCGACTCCCGCAGTGTAGTCGCGAAGACCCGTATAGAACTCGTTATAGCTGTCAAGCTGGCTTATTGCGCGGTCGAGTGAGGGTCCTATCTTCGCTGCAGCAGACTGAATGAGGAATGCGTTAACTATCGCCTTGCCCTGCTCGCCTGCGGCGGCTGCTGCCTCTGTTGAGAACGTTTTCGCGTCGGCTGCCACCGCTATCGCGGCGTTTATGTACTGCGTGGGGTCGCCGCCCTCGCCCGCAAGGCTTACTGCAACTGCGCATATTCTTTCGGCTGCCGCCTCATCGCCCACCTGAGCCGCGATCGCAGCCTTGAGGGGCGCATATGCCTCGGGAGCTGCGGGTGCGCTCATATACAGAGACGCATGCTGCAAAAGCTTTGTTGCCTCTGCGGTTGCGGTCTCCTGCGTCATGCCGCCTGCCATGCGTGTTGCAAGCATGTATTCAAACGCGCCGTAATACTGCTCGGGAACGCCGCTTTCGGAAAGCTTTGCCTCAAGAGTTTTTCTCGCGGCGCCCGCAAGCTGAGCTTTCTGTGTATCATTGGGGTTCTTTGCAAGGTTTGCAAGCACGCTCTTATAGTTTTCGAGGGTGAGCTTTTCTATTGTAATGCCGTTTTCGCTGACGGTATTTTCAACCGTTGCGAGCAGGGTGTTGAACACCTGAAGCGCGCCGCCGGAAAGCTTGTCGTTGTTAGAAGCGATCTCGGCAAGACCGTCGGCAAGTGTTTTCGCGCCGCCGCTCAGAGTATCGGCGCCCTTGGAAAGCGACGCGGTTCCGTCCTTAAGAGTTGCGGCGCCCGCATACAGCTTATCAATGCCGGCTGCAAGCTTATCTACGTTTACAAGCAGAGTGTCAAGCCCTTCGTAAAGTGCCGAGGATCCGTCGGTGAGCCGGGTCATGGCGTCGGTCAAAGTGCCGACTGCCGCGTATATATCGTCCGCACTGTCGAATTTTGTCGTGTCTATCTTATTGAAAACTTCGTTTGTGGCGATAGTCACGGTATTTGTCATTTCAAAATTCTTTACATCCGCCGTGATCTCGATCGACTCGGGGATCTCGTACTTATCCTTATCAAGTCCGAGGTTTTCGTTGAGCCCCGGGAAAGCGACACCTGCGACAAATACTCTGTCGCCGTCGCCGATAAGCTTGCCGGATGTGACCTCAACGTTTGTGAACACGTCAGTGTCAAGCACCATGCCGCACAGAACCGCGAAAGGAACGTATATCTTCTCTTCCTTGCCGTCGATCTCAACAGTCTCGTACTGGTTGTTCTTATAGTCGAAATGGATCTTCAGCTTGCCGCTTTTACCGGCGAGCTCTGCGGGAGAAACCTTTTTGCCGTCAAGCTCCCAAGTGACCAGAAGGCTTACGGGCAGCTCCTTTTCAAGAGTGCCGCTGCAGTAGATATCTCCGCCCTTGGCGTCCCAGACGCGCATATTGTCGCTGTTGACTGTATATGCCTCATCGCCCTTTACGTTTTCAACGCCTTCAAGGGTCGAAACATCCGAAAGAGTATCATCGCCGAGGCGATTCTTGATCCAGTCACTGACGATTATCTTTTCAACAGAGCCGTCCGCGCCTGCAATTACGTAAACGGTCTCGTCCTTTTCGTTGACGGTCTTCTCTTCGGAGGTGTTTTCCGCAACGACTGTCTCAGTATCATCCGCCTTGCCGTCACTATCGCTGCCCGCGGCGTATATGCCCGCCACAAACGTGCCTGCGGCAAGAAGAGGACAAAGGATCACTGCCAAAATCTTTTTATATATGTTTTTCATTCTCATATCATCCTTTCGTATATTTCGTGTTCACTGCGCTTTGGGCGTTTCAGTCTTCTTTTTCTTCATGCCCAGCGTAGTGGCACGGATAAGTCCGTCGCAAAGCATAAGCAGTGCGGGCAGAATGAAGATAACGCAAAGCATACTGATAACCGCGCCGCGCGCCATAAGCATACACATGGAGCTGATTATGTCAATGTCGGAATAAACAGCGACTCCGAACGTTGCCGCGAACAGTCCCATACCGCTGACGATTATTGAGGGAACGGATGCGCTGAGCGCCGTTGTGACGCTGTCACGCTTCGAAGCACCGAGATTTCTCTCCGCCTTGTATCTTGTTGTCATGAGTATAGCGTAGTCGACCGTCGCGCCGAGCTGGATGGTGCTTATGCATATAGGCGCTATAAACGGCAGCGACTGCCCGAGATAATGCGGCAGACCGAGATTTATGCAGACCGCAAGCTCTATGACCGCAATGAGTATGAACGGCAGAGACAGGCTCTTTTCAACAAGCATGATGATTACGAATATGGCTGCGACAGATACGATATTTACTATTCTGAAGTCGCGGTCGGTAGTTTCTATCATATCCTTCATACAGGGTGCTTCGCCGATGAGCATACCGCTGTCGTCGTACTTTTTGAGTATGGCGTTCAGGCTGTCTATCTGATCGTTAACATCGTCGCTTGCGACCTTGTATTCGGAGTTTATCATGAGAAGTTCCCATTTGTCGCTCTCAAGAATTTCTTTAATACTGTCCGGTATGATCTCCTCGGGAACGCCGCTGCCGACTACCGATTCAAGACCGAGCACGTATTTGACTCCGTCCACGTCCTCCATCTCGCCTATCATGCTGCGCACGTCCTTCTCTGGCAGATCGGCGCTGACGAGCACCATGTGGGTGGATGCCATATCAAACTCCTCGGAAAGCTTGGAGTTTGCGATCACGTACTCCATGTCCTCCGGCAGGCACTGACCCATATCGTAGTATACTTCGTCCGTCGTTTTCTGATAGCCGTACACTGCGGGGGTCACGATAAGTGCGAGAAGCACAAGGAATACCGGGAATACTTTTGTAATTCCGCCGGCAAACTTTTTCATGTTGGGGATAAGCGAGCGGTGCTTTGTCTTCTGCAGAGGCTTATCAAGCACGAGTATCAGCGAAGGCAGAACGGTAACGCAGCCGATAACTCCGAGGATAACGCCCTTTGCCATTACTATACCGAGGTCGCGCCCCAGCGTGAACGTCATGAAGCACAGAGCCGCAAAGCCCGCCACAGTGGTAACGGAGCTGCCGACGACGGATGTGAGCGTTTTGCTGATAGCCGACGCCATTGCAGCCTTATTGTCGTCCGTTTTGCCGCGCTCTTCGTTATACGCGTGCCACAGAAATATGGAATAGTCCATTGTGACGGCAAGCTGAAGCACCGCGGAAAGCGCTTTTGTTATGTACGAAATTTCACCGAAGAAGTAGTTTGTGCCGAGGTTCAGAAGTATCATCATGCCGATAGAGGCAAGGAACACGAACGGCACAAGCCAGCTGTCCAAAAACAGAAGCATTGCGGCGCAGGCAAGCGCAACGGCTATCGCCACGTATATAGGCTCCTCTTTCTCGCACAGGTCTTTAAGGTCGGTGACCAGTGCGGACATGCCGGATACAAAGCACTGCTTGCCGGCAATGGACCGTATCTCGCGGATAGCGTCCATAGTGACATCGGCGCTTGTGGAGCTGTCAAAGAACACTGCCATCATTGTGGCGTCGCCCTTGTTGAACTCGTCGTATATCTCGTCCGGAAGCATTTCCTTAGGTATGGAAATATCGGCAAGCGACGAATACCACAGCACTGTTTCGACGTGGTCGACGTCCTCGATCTTTTCGCAAAGCTTTGCAACGTCACGGTCGGGCATATCCTCAACTATGATAAGCGAAAAGGCGCCCTTGCCGAAATCCTCCAGAAGCTCGTTCTGACCGACGACTGTGTCCATGTCCTCGGGCAGGTAATCAAGCATATCGTAGTTTATACGCGTGCCCACTATACCCAGAACCGAGGGTATCATGAGTAAAAGCGTTATTATCAGTATAGGTATGCGGCATTTAACTACCGCTTTTGAAAACCGCATAACGATCAGTCCTCATCTTTCTCTGTGTATTCAGCTTCAAAGTAATCGGGCTTCTGATTCTTTACTATCTTTACGGCACATATGACCGTGCAGATATTGAGAAGACCCTCAGCGAGCAGGTCAATACCCATAATTACGGTAACGGCTTTAGTGCCTGCCGGGAAAAATATAAGCATCGCGCCGAACACAACGCATATGAGCGCGGGCACAAGGATCGCCCACCAGCGGCTGAGACCGAACTTTTTGGAATCGACCGCGATCTGAATTTTGAAAACTCCGTCCGCGAGGATATACAAGCCGAGAACAATGGTTACAAAGTTCATAAGGCTCGAGGGACGCAGAAGGATTATTATGCCGAATACCATGAGAAGGATACCGGACACCAGGTCGTACTGAAACGCCAGGCGGTACAGATCCTTGGAAAAGTATCCCACAAATTTGACGACGCCGAAGATCAGCATCAGGATACCGCATACGGTTCCGATAAGGTTTGCCGACAGTGACGGTCTGCATATCAGCAGAATGCCGAGAGCGCAAAGCAGCGCCGACACAGCGATATAGCCGATCTTTGCCGTTTTCATCGGTGTTTGTGAACGCATTTTCACTCATCCTTTCAAAATAAGGTTAAATTTTTCTTACATGAAAAGTATAACCGAAAACAGAGAAAAAGAAACGGGCAGAGGTTATGTGCTGACCTAAAAACCGTCAAGGTACTGCAAATTGTCCGTTTTTTAGGCACAGGCGCGCCTGTGCCTAAAAAACGGACAATGGGTGTTTTGGATATTCAAGGCAGGCGGCAGTTACAGCCTCATATCCGTACTTTCCCCGCCTTCACCGACGAAACTTTGAAACTGCGGAGCTTCGGTTTTTTGGCAAAGCAATTCAAACTTTATCGTCAGCTTGCCGAACTTGAGCAAAGGATGTGAG
>USKS01000104.1 GCA_900555345.1 uncultured Eubacteriales bacterium | reverse complement strand
GCATTGACGTGCGCGACATAAGCTGTCCCACAAGCTGCGGACACCCTTTGCGGAACTCTCCCGCAACGTCCGTTTTTGACCAATCGACCTCCCCCGTCCTGCGGGGATCGAACAGCATGAGAGTGCCGAAGGTCACGGACAGGGAGTACGGCCCCTCAGGGTCAAAGTTAAGCGTTCTGTTGAACGTTATTTTAACCCCGTTTGCCATTACCTGTGCAACGACTGTGTCCTTACAGTTGAGCGAACGTTCCCCGCCGCCTGCGGGCAGCGACTCGTAGCTGATATTATCGAGAAACACGGGAGTCTCGCGGAGAAAATAGCTTGTAAAATTGTCCATGTTTTCCCCCGTCCTTACCAGTATTTTCTGTCGAGGCTTCGAAGCTGCACCGCCTCCGCTATATGCGCGGGCTGTATTTTTTCGCTGCCGTCGAGATCGGCTATAGTCCTTGCCACGCGCAGTATCCTGTCATAGCCTCTTGCCGACATTCCCATAGAGTCAAAAGCGCCTTTGAGTATCGTTTCGCCGACCGCGTCCGTTTCGCACCATTTGCGTATCTGCCGGCTTGTGAGCTGGGCGTTGCATCTGATCTCGGGAGCGGCAGCGGCATAGCGTCTGCGGGCAAAACCGCGCGCGGCTATGACCCTCTCCCGCACCGTTTCTGAGCTTTCGGCGACATCTTTGGAAGAAAGCTCGGAAAAGTCCAGCGCGGGCAGCTCGACCTGTATATCGATACGGTCAAGCAGGGGACCGCTGATCTTGGCAAGGTACTTTTTTATATCCTCTTTTTTGCACGTGCACTGCCGTGCCTTTGAGCCGTAATAACCGCACTTGCACGGATTCATAGCACAGACGAGCATAAAGCTTGACGGGAAGGTGAGCCGTCCCGCCGCTCTCGTTACGGTGACCTTGCCGTCCTCAAGGGGCTGACGCAGGCTCTCCGTCACGTTTTTCGGAAACTCCGGCAGCTCGTCAAGAAACAGCACGCCGTTGTGCGCAAGGGATATCTCGCCCGGCTTGGGTATTTTTCCGCCGCCCACAAGTGACGGCGCGGAAAGCGTATGATGCGGACTTCTAAACGGTCTGCGGCACACGAGAGATTCGCCCTCGGGCAGAATGCCCGATACGGAATGGATTTTCGTAGTCTCCAGCGCCTCCTCGAATGTCATGGGAGGCAGTATGGTGGGCAGGCGCTTTGCCAGCATGGATTTTCCGCTGCCGGGAGGGCCTATCATCAGTATATTATGTCCGCCTGCGGCGGCGATCTCCATTGCCCTTTTTGCTCTTGCCTGACCTTTTACGTCAGCCATATCGAGCCCGGGCATGAAAATATTGTCAAGGTCAACGTTTGCGGGGTCAGCCGCCTTTATGGTCTCGGTGCCGTTGAGGTGCGCCGCGAGCTGCGCCGCGTCCCTGACGCCGTACACCGTAACGCCGTCCACGACGGACGCTTCTCCCGCGTTCTGCTCGGGCACGAAAATGCGCTTTTTGCCTGCGTCACGCGCGGCAAGCGTCATAGGCAGAACGCCTCTCGCACTTCTGACAGCGCCCGAAAATGAGAGCTCGCCTATAAAGCAGCAGTCCTCGCAGTCGGCTGCGGGCGTTATGCTGCCGGAGGCGCGCATGAGCGTTACAAGTATTGCAAGATCAAAGGCACTGCCCTCTTTCTTTATGTCGGCAGGAGCAAGATTTACGGTAGCCTTGACCTCGGGCAGGCGCATGCCGCTGTTGACAACGGCAGCCCGCACCCTCTGCTTTGCCTCGCGCACGGCGGCGTCCGGCAGGCCCACTATTTCAAGATCGGGAATATCGCAAGCAGTATCGCACTCTACGGTAACAAGGTATCCGTCTATACCGAAGATACCCGCCGAATAAGCAACAGTCAGCATTACTTTATAACTCCTTTATTTCTTAATGACATTTTATCACAAAAAATTGCGTCATACAATAGCCACGGAGCGTTTTTTATGGTATACTTATACAGTAAAATGCAGTTGGGGAGGAAAATCCAATGAAAACCAAAGAAGAATTCACCGTCCGCATAGACACGGAGCTGTACAAAAAGCTTGTATATGTTTCGTCAAAGGAGACGGGAAGTCTCAATAATCACATGCTGCATATGATCCGCTCGAACATTCAGTATTTTGAAAAGGTTCACGGAAAGATAAACACCGCAAATATATCGCTCCCGGAGGATGCATCAGATGAGTGACAGAACAAAATACGAAAGCCCGTTTTCCGCAAGATACGCCGGGGCGGATATGCAGTATCTGTTTTCGCCCGATATGAAATTTACCACATGGCGCCGCCTGTGGATCGCCCTTGCCAAAGCCGAAAAGCAGGAGGGGCTTGATATTACCGATGAGCAGATCGCCGAAATGGAAGCCCATGTTGACGACATTGACTACGATGCGGCAGACAGATATGAAAAAAAGCTGCGCCACGACGTTATGGCGCACATACACGCATGGGGAGATCAGATCCCCGCGGCGCGCCCCATAATACATCTCGGTGCAACCTCGTGCTACGTCGGCGACAACACCGACATGATAATCATGAAAAAGGCGCTGGAGCTTGTACGCGGAAAGCTTGTTACGGTCATAAAGAATCTGCGCGGCTTTGCTCTTGAATACAAGGAGCTGCCCTGCCTTGCGTACACCCATCTTCAGCCTGCACAGCTTACCACCGTGGGCAAACGTGCAACGCTCTGGATGTACGATCTCTGCCTTGACCTTGAGGATCTTGACTACGTGCTCTCCTCCCTGCGTCTGCTGGGTTCAAAGGGCACTACCGGCACGCAGGCAAGCTTTATGGAGCTTTTTGACAACGACGCGGACAAGGTACGCCGCGTTGAGGAAAGTATTGCGAAAGAGTTCGGCTTCTCCGGCTGCGTGCCCGTATCCGGACAGACGTATACCCGCAAGTTCGACAGCAGAGTCATGTCGGTACTCTCCGGAATAGCGCAGTCTGCATATAAGTTTTCGGGCGATATGCGCCTTGCGCAGTCGTTTATGGAGCTTGAAGAGCCCTTTGAAAAGAACCAGGTCGGATCATCCGCAATGCCCTACAAGCGCAACCCCATGCGCTGCGAGCGCATAGCGGCGCTTGCCCGCTATGTCATAGCGGACAGCATAAATCCCGCAATTACAGCCGGAACGCAGTGGTTTGAGCGCACGCTGGACGACAGCGCCAACAAGCGCATATCCATGGCGGAGGCATTTCTCGCGATCGACGGAATTCTCAACATCTACGCCAATGTCTCCGACGGCATCGTTGTAAATCCCGTTGTCATCCGCGGGCGCGTTATGGCAAACCTGCCCTATATGGCAAGTGAGAATATAATGATGGAGGCTGTAAAGCGCGGCGGCGACAGACAGGAGCTGCACGAGCGCATCAGACAGCACTCCGTAAAGAGCGCGGAGCAGGTCAAAAAGTACGGCAGAAGCGCCGACCTCATCGAGCGCATAGAAAACGACGACGCCTTCCCTCTCACCAAAGAGGAAATAGAAGCGCACCTTCGTCCTGAGGACTATACAGGTCTCAGCGCCCATCAGGTGGACGAATTCGTAGTCGAGGCCGACAGACTTATCGCAAAAATCGGCGGAGAAGCCGTCAGCGGCTCCGAGCTTGAAGTTTGAGGTAAAAAACGCATGAAACCGCAATGCACTGAAAAGTGCATTGCGGTTTTTATCTGCTTATTTATCCGCAGCCCTGCAAAGGTTCGGCAGGACCTCTTCAAATGACATACCGTACCAGCGGCGCTCGGGATCGTTTACCGTGTGCTGTATGCAGTCCGCGGTAAAATCCACAGCCAGGGCGAGGGCTTCGTCCAATTCGCGCCCTTTTTCCGCGGCGCCCACGCAAACGGAAGCAAATATATCTCCCGTGCCGTGCAGCGGGAACGGAGACGCGATCTTTTCACGGGTATACTCAAAAAAGCTGCCGCCCCGACTGTCGTATTTCAAAACTCCGCTTCTGTCCGCCCGCGGCTCGTACCCGGTGAGCACGGCGACTCGCGCGCCGCCGTCGCACAGGCGTTTCAGCATATCGCGCAGCTTTTCGCCGCTGACGTCTAAAGTATAGTCCTCCCCGAGAAGCGCAAACGCTTCCGTAAGATTCGGCAGTATCACATGGGCGCTGTCGCACAGCTTTTTCATTTCAATGGGAAAGCTTTTGTCAAAGCCTGCATACAGTCTTCCGAAATCCCCCATAACGGGGTCTACATATATATGCGCGCCGTCGGCGGACGCGCAGAATTTTCCGATCGTCTCAAGCTGGTCTGCCGAGGCGATATATCCGGTGTACACGGCGTCAAACGTCAGGTTTTCCTTTTTCCATACGTCGATAATGCCGTTCATGTCGCCGCTGAGATCGCGTATGGTGAAATTCTTGAATGCCGTATGGGTGGAAAGCACGGCTGTCGGCAGCACCGCGCACTCAACTCCCAGCGCCGATATTATAGGCAATGCGACGCTGAGCGAGCATTTGCCGACGCAGGATATATCCTGCACTGTCAGTATCCGTTTCATCAGTTTTCATATCCTCTTTTCCGGAGAGCCTGCAGCACTTCGCTGCATATGTCCTCAGTATCGCGCATTGCCGACTCCGGAGTGTCGGCGTGCACCCTTATGGCATCACTGTATCGTCTGAACCATGTGTTCTGCCGCTTTGAGTACCTGCGGGTGTTCGTCTTTATCTGCTGCACGACTGTATCAAGGCTCGCCCCGCCCTCAAAATACGGTATGAACTCCTTGTAGCCGATAGCCTGATATGCAGGGCTTTGGGGCGTGAGCTTTCCGTTTTCCCAAAGCGCGCGCACTTCATCCTCAAGCCCCGATGCCATCATTTTATCAACTCTCATATCAATGCGTCCGCAAAGCAGCTCACGGGAGAGAAAGTCGAGAACAACGATGTCGGCATCGTACCCCGTTGGGCGCAGCTTTGATCTTCTGTCCCACTCGGTTTTGGTGATCCCCGTAGTTTCGTATATTTCTATAGCGCGCACAACGCGGCGGATATTGTTGCAGTGTATGGCGGCGGCTGCCTCGGGATCGACCGCCTCAAGCTTTGCGTGAAGCGCCTCGGCGCCGTTTTCGGCGGCATATTTTTCAAGATCCTTGCGAAGCGAGTCGTCCTTTACGCTCTCCGAAAAATCGCCCACGGAGAGAACCGCGTCGAGATACAGTCCCGTGCCGCCGCAGAACACGGGGATATTCCCCCGCGCCGTTATATCTTCAATTATCGGGCGCACCGCACTCGCATAGTCGGCGCACGAAAAAGGCGTGCCCGGATCAACGCAGCCTATCATATAATGGGGAACGCCGCAGGTCTCCTCGGCACTCGGCGCGGCTGTGCCAATGACCATGCCCCTGTATATCTGCATTGAATCGTTGGATATGACCTCGCCGCCGATCTTCTTGGCAAGGCAGACCGCAAGGGCGGTCTTACCCGATGCCGTGGGACCCGCTATTGCAATAATTCTGTTTTTCAAAGTCCCACTTCCCTTGATTTGATTTCGCCGCCCGCAGGCAGCCGAATGATTTCTTACTGAATAAACATAGCGTCGCCGAAACTGAAAAATCTGTACTTCTCCGAAACGGCGGTGTTGTATGCCGAAAGCATACGCTCTCTGCCCGCGAACGCGGACACAAGCATGAGCAGCGTGCTTTCCGGCAGATGAAAGTTTGTTATAAGCGCGTCAACTATTTTGAAGCGGTAACCGGGATATATGAATATGCCCGTATCCGTGCTGCACGGGTGCAGCACTCCGTTATCGTCGGCGGCGCTTTCAAGAGTGCGGCACGAAGTCGTGCCTACTGCGATCACTCTGCCGCCCGCGGCACGCCTTGAATTTATTATATTGCACGCTTCTTCTGTCACGCGGATATACTCCGTGTGCATTTCGTGCTCTTCTATCCTGTCTTCCTTTACGGGACGGAACGTGCCCAGCCCCACGTGCAGAAGCACCGGAACAACGGCGCAGCCCTTTGCCCTCACAGCGTCAAGCAGCT
>USKS01000103.1 GCA_900555345.1 uncultured Eubacteriales bacterium | reverse complement strand
GCGTCCGACCGCCGCGCCGCAGAGGCCGAAGCCGGTGCAGATACGTTCGGCGGCAAAGCACACGGTGAAAGCTCCAAAGCAAAAAACGGCGTGCCGGGCGGCGACAGCGACAAAGATGCCGGTGCCGACGAAGCCCCCGAACCGGATGACTGTACCCCCACCGCCGACGAAGCCCCCGAACCGGATGACTGCACCCCCACCGCCGACGAAAAAGCATTTTTTGCGGACATCGCAGACACAGCCGAGCTGAAAAAGTACAGCAAGAAGAAGCGCGGTGTCAGCGTTTGGGTATGCGTTACGGTCGTTCTGCTTTGCTGCCTTGCCACATTTATGGCAACATACGCGTGGCTGTACAACCTTTTCAGCAAAAAAGACGCGGACACTTCGTTCATTACGCGTGTTACCGATAAGCTGCGCGTTATGGACGCGACCGTGCGCAGCGAGTATCTTTACGATATTGACGATGACGCGCTTATCGACGGCGTTATGAAAGGCTACATGAGCAGCCTCGGCGACCGCTACGCGGACTACTATAACACAGAAGAATACAACGCCCTTATGGATTCCAACAACGGAGAAATGCAGGGCATCGGCATAAGCATCGTATACGACAGCGAAAACAACGCGCTGCAGGTCATAAGCGTCTTCCCCGACTCCCCCGCACTTGAGGCAGGGCTGAAGCCCGGCGATCGCATTGCTTACGTCAAGATCGACGGCGAAACGAAAAGCGTAGCCGAGCTGGGATATCAGGCATCCGTATCCGCCATGCAGGGCAAGGCGGGCACCGTTGCCGAGTTCATCGCTTACCGCGAAGGAGACTACACGAATCCCATAGAATATTCCGTCACCCGCGGCTATGTGACCGAGGTCACGGCAAGCGGACGCATGTATTCCGCAGACAGCGAGGTGGGCATTATCCGCATCACTTCGTTTGACTCAAAAACACCGGATCAGTTTGCGGCAGCTCTCAAGGAGCTTCAGAACAAAGGCGCGAAAAAGCTTATCATAGACGTCCGCAACAACCCGGGCGGAGAGCTTATGTCCGTCTGCGAGGTACTTGACTCCCTGCTTCCCGAGGGGCCCGTTATCCGCACGGTGGACCGTGACGGCAACGAAGAGGTCGTTTACACATCCGACGCTGCCGAGACCGATATGCCCATGGCAGTCATCGTTAACGGCAACACCGCAAGCGCGGGCGAGCTTTTTACGGCGGCTCTCATGGACTACGACAAGGCAGTCTCCGTCGGTACGACAACCTTCGGCAAAGGCAGCATGCAGACCATACGCTCCTTTACCGACGGCACTGGACTGAAATATACCTATCGCTACTACTGCCCGCCGTACTCCGATAATTACGACGGCGTCGGCATAACCCCCGATATTCCCGCCGAGCTCAGCGAAGCGGCGGCGTCAAAGAACATCTACACTTTGACAGACGAAGAGGACAGCCAGCTTACGGCTGCATATGATGCACTGAAATAAATACCTATCACGAAAGGATTTTATTATAATGGAAGAGACCAAGTTCACAAACTATACCAAAGAGGGCTATCAGCAGCTGCTCGATGAGCTGGCACATCTGAAAGACGTCCGCAGAGTTGAGATCAAGGCTCAGCTTGCAGAGGCGAGAAGCCACGGCGACCTTTCCGAGAACAGCGAATACGACGAGGCAAGAGACGCGCAGGCAAAAAACGAGGCGCGCATCTCCGAGCTTGAAGAGCTTATCAAAAACGCAAAGATTGTAGACGAATCCGCATTCCGCACCGGCGTTGTTAATATAGGAACCGCCGTTAAGGTCCACGACGAGACCTTTGATGAGGATTGCGAGTATACAATAGTCGGCTCAAACCAGGTAAACGCCGCAACGAACCACATCTCCGACCAGAGCCCCATAGGTGCGGCGCTTATCGGCGCAAAGGCGGGAGACACCGTTACCTACACCGCTCCCTGCGGCGAGGTGACACTCAAGGTTCTTTCGGTCAAGAGAGCGAAGAACTGACATGCTTTAGGCAACTGCATTAAATATATTAGACAAACGCAAAAGAAAGGGCGGGCATCCCGCATAGAAGAAAGTAATGAGTGACAACACCGAAATAAACGGCGGCACAAACGAGCGCGAGCTTAACGACATACTGCGCGTTCGCCGCGAAAAGCTTGCCGAGCTGCAGAGCGAGGGCAGAGATCCCTTTAAGATAACGAAGTACGACCGCACACATTCTTCGGCAGATGTAAAAAATGATTTTGACGCTCTCGAGGGCAAGACCGTCTCCGTTGCGGGACGTATCATGTCAAAGAGAGTCATGGGCAAAGCGTCCTTCTGCCACATTCAGGACCTTAAGGGCAGCATACAGTGCTACGTTTGCCGCGACTCTCTGGGAGAGGAAGAATACAAGTATTTCAAAAAGCTTGATATCGGCGACATAGTGGGCATAGTCGGCTTTGTTTTCAAAACAAAAACGGGAGAGATCTCCGTTCACGCCGAAAGCGTCACCCTTCTTTCGAAAAGCCTTCAGGTACTGCCCGAGAAGTTCCACGGACTTACAAACACGGATATGCGCTACCGCCAGAGATACACCGACCTTATCGTAAATCCCGAGGTCCGCGACACATTCGTAAAGCGCTCGCGCATAATCTCCTCTATCAGAAGATATCTTGACTCTCAGGGCTTTATGGAGGTCGAGACCCCCATGCTGGTGCAGAACGCGGGCGGCGCTGCCGCACGTCCCTTTGAGACCCATTTCAACGCCCTCAACGAAGATCTGAAGCTGAGAATCTCTCTTGAGCTTTATCTGAAGCGGCTGATCGTCGGCGGACTTGAAAGAGTTTACGAGATCGGCAGAGTTTTCCGTAACGAGGGTCTTGACACACGCCACAACCCCGAGTTTACGCTGATGGAGCTCTATCAGGCGTACACGGACTACAACGGCATGATGGATCTTACCGAAAATCTCTACCGCCACGTCGCAAAAGAGGTGCTGGGCACAACGACCGTAAAATACGGCGACTATGTGATGGATCTCGGCAAGCCATTTGAGCGCATCACTATGGTGGACGCCGTTAAGAAGTATTCCGGCGTTGACTTCAGAGAGATCGCCGACGATGAGGCGGCAAAGAAGATCGCCCGCGAAAAAGGCATCGCGTACGAGGAGCGCCACAAGAAGGGCGACATCCTCAACCTGTTCTTTGAGGAGTTTGCGGAAGAGCATATGATCCAGCCCACATTCGTTATGGATCACCCCGTTGAAATTTCTCCTCTTACAAAGAGAAAGCCCGACGATCCGGACTACGTTGAGCGCTTTGAGTTCTTTATGAACGGCTGGGAGATGGCAAACGCATACTCCGAGCTCAACGACCCCATCGACCAGAGAGAGCGCTTCAAAGCTCAGGAGGCGCTGCTCGCTCAGGGCGATGAAGAAGCAAATACCACGGACGAAGACTTTATGAACGCCCTTGAGATAGGTATGCCCCCCACGGGCGGCATCGGCTTCGGAATTGACCGTATGTGCATGCTGCTCACCGACTCGGCGGCCATCCGCGACGTTCTGCTCTTCCCAACAATGAAGAGCCTGAACTAAATAACCCTTCATAATTCTTCATAATTCTTGATAATTTGAGTTATGAACGGGTTTACACCAGCAACTTACACCAATTTACACCATCGGTACACCAAACCGAACACAATCGCATAATTTCTGAGAGCCTACTATGTTTTATACATGGTAGGCTCTTTTTTTATGCCCTGTTTGTCTTGATTTTACACGAGATAAACGGGGCAATTTTATTTTTTTCAAAAAGGGGGGTTAATTTTCGATGTTTTTTTCAGCAATCCAATACAGAGGGCAAAACAAAAGACCTCTGAGAACCTTGAAAATTGAATATACAGCACACAGGCACATTACCTGTAATCCGAGCCGTAAAGTGGGCGCGCCAAGATCTTCCGAAAGGAAAGGAGCGAGAAACACCTACACTTTGTTATTTGTCGGCAGACAAGAAGGCGATGACGCTTACAGGGGATAATGATACTTCCGTAATTCGCGGTCGGTCCATAAAGAAGGGGCGAGGGTGAGATTCCCATGGAGCTGCTTGCAACAGCCGCCTGTGTTGTTCCCTTTACATCCGGGGTGTCGAGGACAAATAGGATGTACGACCTAAGCGTATAAATGATGTTTATGCGCTTAGGTGGTTCAAAAGGCAAATATAAAAGAAAGGAGCTTGAAGAAGTGAGCTGTAAAGTAATTGCAATCGAAAATCAGAAAGGAGGTACGGGCAAATCAACTACCGCATTGAATCTCGGCATCGGGCTTAGAATGCAAGGCAAAAAGGTTTTGCTTATTGATGCCGATCCGCAGGGTTCGCTTTCCATCAGTCTCGGAATCAAAAGACCGGACGAGTTAGATGTTTCCCTTGCGACCTTAATGAGTAAGGTAATCGACAACAAACCGTTTGATGATGACTACGGTATCATTCACTGTTCGGAAGGAATTGACCTTATGCCCTGTAATGTGGAACTGTCCGGCATTGAAAGTTATCTCTTTACGGTAATGAGCCGCGAGTGCATTATGAGAACCTATGTCAATCAGGTTAAAAAGAATTATGATTACATTCTTATTGACTGCACCCCGTCGCTCGGACTTCTGCCGATTAACGCTTTTGTTGCGGCGGACAGTATTATCGTACCGAGCCAGCCGAGAATTTTGTCTACCAAAGGTCTTGACCTGTTATTGCGTACTTATTCGCAGGTAAAGCGCGGTATCAATCCCGACCTTAAAATCGACGGTATCCTCTTTACAATGGTGGACGCACGAACCGTAAATGACAGGTCGGTAATTGAGTCAATGCGCGAGACTTTCGGAATGAAAATCAATGTGTTTGATACCTTTATCCCCGCCTCCGTGCGAGTTACCGAAGCAAATATGGAGGGCAAAAGTATTTTTGCCTATGACGGTAAATGTAAGGTTGCCGACGCATACAAAAATCTGACGAAGGAGGTGCTGGATATTGCCGCGCGTGAAAAAGCTCGATTTAGGGATGACGGCTCTCGATGAGTTATTTATGAATGACAAGGAACGAGCCGAAAATAAACTCCCGAAAATCTTTGATATCCCACTTTCGGAAATCGACGATTTCCCCGGTCACCCCTATTGTGTTCTTGATGATGAGGATATGCAGAACCTTATGGAAAGTATCAAGGACAGAGGGGTTATCACTCCTGCTATGGTAAGAAAAAAGGATGATGGCAGATATGAAATGATCTCCGGGCATAGGCGTAAACATGCTTCCGAAAGGCTTGGACTTGAAACCTTGCGTTGCGAGGTTGTAGAAGTCAGCCGTGATGAAGCCATTATTTTAATGGTTGACAGCAATGCTCAAAGGTCGGTTATTCTCCCCTGTGACAAAGGACGAGCCTTCAAAATGAAGTTAGAAGCGTTAAAGAGGCAGGGACAAAGGACGGATTTAACTTCCACGCCAGCGGCGTGTAAGTTAAAAGGCGAAACGGCAGATATAGTAGGAAAACAAGCCGGAGAAAGCGGAGATCAGGTTCGCAGATTTATCCGTCTCACCTACCTAATCAAAGAATTGCAAGATTTTGTGGATAAAGGTCAGATGAAAATGCGTCCTGCCGTGGAGCTTTCCTATCTTGATGAGGAAACTCAGAGAGATGTTGTTGACCGTATAGACGAAACCGAAGCGTTTCCGTCGCACGATCAGGCAATCCGTATTCGCAGAGCATATGAAAATGGCGAAATCGACTACGATAAAGTTAAGGACATTATGGATGAGGAAAAACCAAATCAAAAACCCAAATTTACGTTTTCTTTTGACCGACTGAAACCGTATATTCCAAAGGACTATTCGGACAGCAAGGCTGAGGATTATGTTATAAAAGCGCTTGAGTTCTATCAGAAGTATCTCAAAAAGCAACGGGAGCAGGCAAGGTAATGAAAAGTGCGCACAAGGCTGAGAAAGCAAAGGCTTTCCCGGTCTTTTTTGTTGCCCTGCCCGCTATTTCACTTATATAAGAATCCAAGAGGAAAGGAGGAAAAACAGTA
>USKS01000102.1 GCA_900555345.1 uncultured Eubacteriales bacterium | reverse complement strand
GGTTTTGACTATCTTGAAATAAGCATTGACGAAAGCGACAAAAAGCTTTCCCGCGTGTTTGACGCATCCACCCGCCGCGAATTTGTCACCGCTGCCAAAAACAGCGATATAAGAGTGAAATCCATGTGCCTTTCCGGTCACAGACGTTTTCCTCTCGGCTCTCACGATGCCGAAACCCGCAAAAAAAGTCTTGAGCTTATGCAGGCTGCTATTGACTTTGCGCTTGACGCGGGCGTGCGCATTATCCAGCTTGCGGGCTACGATGTGTACTATGAAGAAGGCGACGATTTCACCCGCGCCGCTTTTGCGGAAAATCTCGCGAAATGCGCAGAAATGGCGGCGCGCGCGGGCGTATACATGGGCTTTGAGACCATGGAAACGGAGTTTATGAACACTGCGACGAAAGCAAAGCGCTACGTTGATATGATAAACTCACCGTATCTGAAAATATACCCCGACATGGGCAACATCAGAAACGCGACTGATGATTATCTGGGCGATCTTCGCGCCTGCCGCGGCGATATTATCGCGGCGCACCTAAAGGAGACCGTTGAGGGCGTATACCGCGACATGGAGTTTGGGGACGGCAGAGTTGATTTTGCGGGCTGCATTGCGGAGCTTCTCAGTCAGGGAGTGCGCATGTTCACCTGCGAATTCTGGTATGACGGTAAAAGTGACCCTTATGATTACATTGTGAGGAACAAGAATTATGTCGAGAAAATATTTGCTGGGAATAGATAACGGCGGCACCGTTTCAAAGGCTGCGCTGTTTGATCTTTCCGGCAGGCAGATACTCAAAAAAAGCGTGCAGATACCTATGCTGACTCCCGCTCCGGGCTTTACCCAGCGCCGCATGGAGGATATACGCGACAAAAATTTTGAGCTTATAAAAAGTATTACCGATGCCTGCGACGGCGAAATAGCTGCAGTAGGTTTTTCCGGTCACGGTAAGGGGCTTTATGTTCTCGGCGAGGGCGGAGAGTTCATATACGACGGCATCGGCTCCACCGATACAAGAGCGCTTTCGTATGAGCTTATGTGGAAAGCCGACGGCACGGCGCAGCGCATATACCCGAAGACTGCGCAGAAGATAATGGCGTGCCAGCCCGCGGCGCTGCTCCGCTGGATGAAGGACAACGAAAGAGAAGTATACGACAGGATACGCTGCGTTCTGTCGGTTAAGGATTTTATCAGATGGACGCTTTGCGGCGAGTGCTTCGCGGAGTATACCGACGCATCGGGCACAAATCTTATGAATCTCAGAACACTTCGTTTTGACGAGGAGCTTTTCCATATTTTCGGCATTCCCGAAATGCTGTCCCGCATGCCGGAGGTGCGCTCGTCAAGCGAGGTGTGCGGTTATGTAAGCGCCGAGGCTGCGCGCGCTACGGGACTTCGCGAGGGCACGCCCGTTTCCGGAGGAATGTTTGATATTGACGCCTGCGCCGCGGCTATGGGCAACCTGACCCCCGGGGATATGTGCGTTATCGCGGGCACGTGGGCTATAAACGAATATGTTTCGGAGAGGATATGCGACGATCACACCGTGTCGATGAACTCCGTTTTCTGCGATCCGAGGTACTATCTTGCCGAGGAAAGCAGCGCCGCCTCCTGCGGCAATCTTGAATGGTTCAGAAACAGTGCGGGGCTCGGTGGAACGTATGCCGAGCTTGACGCGCTTGCGGAGTCTGCAGACCCCGCGGAGCACAGCGTGATATATCTGCCGTTTCTGTACGCATCAAACGAAAATCCCCTTGCCAAGGCGACATTCGTCGGTCTTGACGGGCATCATACTAAGGCTGATATTGTCCGCGCAGTTTACGAGGGCGTTGCCTTTTCACATAAGACGCACATAAACGCGCTTCTCAGAAGCCGCAGCGATATTCCCGAGCGTTTTCGCCTTGCGGGCGGAGTGGTGAACTCCGCAGTATGGACCCAGATATTCTGCGACATAATCGGCATTCCCGCCGAGATAATCTCCGGTGACGAGCTCGGCGCAAAGGGCGCTGCAATGTCGGCGGGTGTTGCGATAGGTGCCTACGGTGATTACGAGGACGCCGCGAAAAAGTGCGTTTCCGTTTCAAGCCTTGTTATGCCCGACGCAGAGCGGCACGCCGTGTACGAGGAAAAATACAAAAAATACAGAGCCGTTGCAGACGCGCTTGACGGCGTTTGGGCAAAGCTGTAAAGATCAACCCAGAGGAGAGAATATAAAATGCTTGAAAAGCTTAAAGAAGAGGTCCTGAGATCAAATCTCGATCTGGTAAAATACGGAGTTGTAATATTTACCTGGGGCAATGTCAGCGCCATCGACAGGGAAACGGGGCTTGTCGTTATAAAGCCCAGCGGCGTTGACTATTCCGTCATGAAAGCCGAAGACATGGTGGTCGTTGACATAAACGGCAACGTTGTCGAGGGAAGATACAGACCCTCCACCGATCTGCCCACGCATCTTGAAATATACAAGGCGTATCCCGATGTAGGAGGCGTTGTGCATACACATTCATCCCATGCGACGGCGTGGGCTCAGGCAGGCAGAGGCATACCGTTCTACGGCACGACACACGCCGATTATTTCTACGGTGAGATACCCTGCACAAGAGAGCTTACTAAAAAAGAGGTTGAGACTGACTACGAAAAGAACACGGGGCTTGTTATAGTCGAGACCATGGGCGGGCGCGACGCGCTTTCGGTGCCCGGCGCGCTTGTCAAAAGTCACGGCGTTTTTTCCTGGGGCAGCGATGCGGCAAATGCCGTACACAACGCGGTCGTAATGGAATATGTGGCGAAAATGGCAACGGAAACCGAGAGCATTTCTCCCGATATAAAGCCCGCTCTGCAGTACCTTCTCAATAAGCATTACTATCGCAAGCACGGCAAAAACGCATACTACGGACAGAAATAAAAATATAATTACACATAGTAAAGGGTACGGTCAAAATATGAAAAGGCATCTTGCAATCGACCTCGGCGCGTCCAGCGGACGGGGAATTATCGGTACGATTGAGGGCGGCAGAATAAAGCTTTCCGAGCTGCACCGCTTCTCAAACGATCCCGTGGAGACTCCGCAGGGATTTTTCTGGGACACGCTGCGCCTTGTGCACGAGATAAAGGCATCAATACTGAAAGCCGCTCATGACGGCGGAGTTGACAGCATCGGTATCGACACCTGGGGTGTTGATTACGCCTATATAGACGACAAAGGCATTATGATGGCGCCGTCGTTCCAATACAGGGACGAGCGCACCGCGCCCATGATGGATAAAGTATATTCCGTTGTCCCTTACGCGGAGCTTTACGGCGTAACGGGAATTGAATCCATGAGCTTTAATACCGTATTTCAGCTTGAGGACGATGTATGCCGCCGTCCGTGGCTGCACAAAAACGCGTCAAAAGCGCTGCTCACGCCCGACCTTTTGGGATACTTTCTCACAGGCAATACCTGCTGCGAATACTCAATTGCATCCACAACGGCGCTTATGGACGCAAAGACAAAGAAATTTGACCCATCGATCATGGAAAAGCTCGGTATAAGAGCGGATATTTTCCCCAATGTCGTAATGCCCGGCACGCCTCTCGGCAGGCTTTCCGATAAGATCGACGCAGAGACGGGGCACACCGGCGCCGAGGTCGTAAGCATTGCGGGCCACGATACCTCCTGCGCGGTCGCCGCGGTTCCCGCCGAGGGCGACGACGTGCTGTTCATATCAAGCGGCACATGGTCGCTTATGGGAATAGAAAACGACGAGCCGATTATAAACGATATATCCCGCCGTTACAGCTTTACAAACGAGGGCGGAGCTTTCGGACGCATAAACATCATGAAGAACATTATGGGTCTCTGGCTCATACAGGAATCGCGCCGCCAGTGGAAGCGCGAGGGCAGGGAGTATACCTTTGACGAAATGTCCGACGCGGCACTGAAGTCGGAGCCGTTCAGATCTATAATCAATCCCGACGATCCCTCTTTCAACGCCGCGGGCGATCTTCCCGAAAGAATACGGGAATACTGCCGCTCTACCGGTCAGCCCGAGCCCGAAACCATGGGCGCGGTGGTACGCTGCATATTTGAGAGCCTTGCGCTCAGATACCGCTGGACAGCCGAAAAGATTGAAGAGCTGTGCGACAGAAAGTTCGGCACCATAAACATTGTCGGCGGCGGCACAAAAGACGAGCTGCTTTGCCGCTTTACCGCAAACGGCACGGGGCGCAGAGTTTCCGCCGGCCCCGTTGAGGCGACAGCTATAGGCAACATACTTATGCAGGCATACGCCGCGGGAGAGATCTCCGGCGCGCGCGAAGGACGCAGTATCGTGCGCGCTTCGTTCGAGAATAAATTATATGAGCCCGACCTGTCGCAGAAGGACGGCTGGCAGTCGGCATACGAGCGTTTTTGCAAACTTATCGGCTGAAAACGCGGAAATTTGTAACTAAAACCGACAGGCGCGGCGCCGCGGCGTTGTGCAAGTCGCAGATTTTTTACGAAATTATGAAAAAATTTCGTTTTATTGCACTTTTCCGTTGGAAAACAGCGGATTTTGTGATATAATTATTTGTATTTATTATGCGCCGCGAAGAACTTATGCGGCGTGCGGATATATTTGCAAAAACGGAGGAGAAATAATGGAGAGCTTATACGGGGAACTCGGCGTTATCGCCATGCGCGGCTGCGAGGGATTTGTCAATCAGGTGGATGAATATCTGAAATCGTGGAGACGTCACGACGACGATCAGGATTTCATTATGCACGCGGACTGCCCGCGTTTCGGCAGCTGTGAGGCAAAGGCACTTCTGCACGAGTCTGCAAGAGGCCACGACCTTTACATCGTTTCCGACTGCTTCAACTACGGCGAGCAGTACAAAATGCACGGTATGATGGTGCCTATGAGCCCCGACGATCACTACGCGGATCTGAAAAGAGTAATTGCTTCCGTCGCGGGCAAAGCAAGCAGGATTTCCGTTATAATGCCCATGCTTTACGAGGGCAGACAGCATAAGAGAAGCTCCCGTGAGTCTCTCGACTGCGCCATAGCGCTTCAGGAGCTTTGCTCCATGGGCGTTTCAAATATCATCACGTTCGACGCGCACGATCCCAGAGTTCAGAACGCCATTCCGCTGAACGGCTTTGACAACATAAGACCCTCCTACCAGATGCTGAAAGCGCTGGTCCGCGAGTATCCCGATATATCGCTTTCCAAGGACGATGTTGTGTTCATTTCTCCCGACGAGGGCGCTATGGGCAGAAGTATGTACTTTGCTTCCGTCATGGGCGTGGAGCTCGGTATGTTCTACAAACGCCGCAACTATTCCGTTATAATCGACGGCAAGAATCCCATTGAGGCTCATGAGTACCTCGGCAGAAGCGTTGAAGGCAAGGACGTCATTATCGTTGACGATATGATCTCCTCCGGAGAATCCATGCTGGACGTTTCCGAGCAGCTCAAAGAAAGAGGCGCGCGCAGAGTATTCGTTTTCAGCACCTTCGGTCTGTTTGTAAGCGGTCCCGAAGTGTTTGACCGCGCATATGAAAAGGGAATAATCAATAAGGTGTTCACCACGAACCTTATATATACCCGTCCCGACGTACTGAACCGCGAGTGGTATGCCCCCGTCAACATGTGCAAATATGTAGCGTATATCATAGACACGCTGAACCACGATCAGTCCATCTCCTCGCTGCTCAACCCCGTTCAGCGTATTCATAAACTGCTGGATAAGCAACTTGCAAAAACTGCGCAGCAGCTTTCAATTAACGAATAAAGGATTGTTTTTATGCAGGATTTCAAAGTAAAGCTTTCACATATTCTTTCCGAGAAGGCGAAAGAGCTTTATCCGGAGCATGAGATCTCCGGGGACGATATTTTATCAATGCTCGAATATCCTCCGGATACCTCCATGGGCGACGTTGCGCTTCCTTGCTTCAAGCTCAGCCGCACTCTGAGAGCAGCGCCCCCCGCGATCGCGGCTGCATTCGCGGGTACGGATTTCGATCCCGCGCTCTGCACGGTGTCTGCTGCAGGCGGATACCTTAATTTCAAGGTCTCCGGCACATATCTCGGTAATGATGTGCTGAAAGAGATCGAGAACGCCGGCGAGAAATACGGCTCC
>USKS01000101.1 GCA_900555345.1 uncultured Eubacteriales bacterium | reverse complement strand
CACTGAAGCGATCGAAGGCGGCAAGAGAGCGGATACCCGCATTGAAAGCGCCGGCAGCGACAGCACAGACTCCGCAGAAAGCGCAGACGGGGACGCGCCCGCAAGCGGCACAGATGCCGATACTGCCGATAAGCCGTCCGGCACGGACGGGCGCGGCGCAAAAAGCGATAGCGAAAACTGATGCTGTCGGCGCGACGGCGAAACAGAATATTTCAATATAAGTTTTAAATATTTCATTACCGAAAGGAAATTTGGCGGAAATTATGATATACTGTCTTTCCGGCGAGCTGCTCGAGCTCGACGCACCGAATATGACCGCCGTTATCGACTGCGGCGGCGTGGGATTTCTGCTGACCGTCACAGGCAGCGCCGTGACCGCCCTTTCGGGCAGCGGGATCGGCAGCAGCGTGCGCGTCTACACCTACATGGCTGTAAGAGAGGACGCTATGGAGCTGTACGGCTTCTCCTCCTCCGACGAGCTGCGGCTGTTCAAGCTGCTCATCTCCGTGTCCGGTGTGGGCCCCAAGGCGGCAGTCTCCATACTGTCGGTCATGAACCCCGACGCGCTTATCTCCGCTATTGCCGCGGAGGACGCAAAATCAATTTCGCGCGCACCCGGCGTCGGCGCAAAGACCGCAGCCAGGGTCGTGCTTGAGCTGCGCGACAAGGTCGCAAAGACCTTCGGTGCCACCCCCGCGGGAAAATCTGCGGCGAAAGCCGCAAGCGTTTCGCGCACGGCGGCGGACGGCGGAAGCCTTTCCGACGCGGTGGACGCACTTATCGTTCTTGGATATTCGCGCAGCGAAGCGGTCAGCGCGCTTTCGGGTCTTGACGCATCCGAGGGTACGGAGGAGCTTATCCGCCTCGCCCTTGCGAAGCTTATGAAGTAAAGGAGGCAGCGCATTGGACAGCTTTGTAAACGATTTCGATCTTGAAAACAGAATAATGGAAGCGTCATCAACGGTCGAGGACAACGACACCGAAGTTACGCTGCGCCCCCATGCCTTTGACGAATACATCGGTCAGGAGAAGGCAAAAGAGGTTCTGAAAATATACATCGACGCGGTCAAAATGCGCGGCGACACACTGGATCACGTGCTTCTGTACGGTCCTCCCGGACTGGGAAAAACAACGCTCTCCGGCATAATCGCGTCGGAGCTCGGCGTAAACTTTCGCGTCACAAGCGGCCCCGCCATCGAAAAGCAGGGCGACCTTGCGGCGCTGCTTACGAATCTCGGCGAGGGCGATGTGCTTTTTATCGACGAGATCCACCGCCTGAACCGCAGCATAGAGGAAATACTGTACCCCGCAATGGAGGATTTTTCTCTTGACATAATCATCGGAAAAGGTCCCGCGGCGCGCAGCATCCGCCTGCCCCTTCAGCATTTCACGCTTATCGGAGCAACAACGAGAGCCGGACAGCTCACTACCCCTCTGCGCGACCGCTTCGGCGTGCTGCTGCGGCTTGAGCTGTACACTCCCGAGGAGCTTTCGCTTATAGTCAAACGCAGCGCGGGCATACTTGAGATTCCCATCGACGACGAAGGGGCGCTTGAGATCGCCTCCCGCTCCCGCGGAACGCCGCGTATAGCAAACAGACTGCTGAAACGCGTGCGCGACTATGCTCAGGTAAAGGGCGACGGCGAGATCACCCTTGAGGTCGCGTCAAGAGCGCTGAAAATGCTTGAGATCGACGAGCTGGGGCTTGACAACACGGACCGCCGCATGATGGAGACAATGATAAAGTATTACGACGGAGGCCCCGTCGGACTTGACACCCTTGCGGCTACGGTCGGCGAGGAGGCGGTCACCATCGAGGACGTGTACGAGCCGTATCTTCTGCAGATAGGCTTTATATCCCGCACGCCGCGCGGCCGCTGCGTTACAAAGCTTGCGTATGAGCATCTCGGTATTCCCTACCGTCCCAAAGCTCAGAGCTCGCAGATAAGTATTGACGAATAAAAAATTTACAGCATATATATAACCGGAGGTTACACAATGTTCACTTCACCCAAACTGTCCCTTTCCGATATCCTCGGCAGAGACTACACACAGTCCGTTGCACGCGCAAACGAGGCGCTGGGAGTTATGTCCTACGCCGAGACCATGGCGATCGCAGACGAAAAGATCGACTTTTTCCCCGAAGAAAAGCAGAAAAAGTGCGATGAAATGCTGAAAAACGTGGGCAAGCAGATAATGCCCGCATTTGAAAACAACAACAAGGGCGCCGCGACCGCAGCGTTTGCGCACGCCACAAACACATCCATGGCTCCCGTTACCGGCATGGGCTGCTTCAGAGTCGGCGAGGACGGCAAGCTCTACCTCATCGGCAAGAGCGAGCATTACCACACGCCTATGGGTCACCGTTTTGACGGCTACAAGCTTATAGACAACGCACGCCGCATCGGTGTCGTAAACGCAACGCACAACAACACCCGCGGATACATAACCAGACTTATGGAAAAGCGCCTTGTGCAGATGGCAAACGGCATTGACTGGGACGACGAAGAGAGCACGGCAAAGGTGATCGCCTCCGAGGAGCCCAAGGTGCTCAACAGAGTTATCAACCTCGAGACCGGCTCGCTTGCATGCGAGGCAGGCCTTAAGATGATGCTTGCACGCTTCTACAAGCTCGACTCCACATTCCCCACCCCCAAATATGAGGGCAAGACACCCGTATTCTTTGTCATCGGCGACAGGAACGGCGGTGTTGAGGGCAACTACCACGGCACGACAGTCGTTGCGCAGACTCTGCGCGGTCTCTGGCCCGAAATACGCGAAAAGGCTGACGCTGGCGAGGTTTACAAGGTCGTTCCCGTTATGATAAACGACATTGACGACTTCCGCGCTAAGATTGAAAAATACAACAGCGGAAACTACAAGACCGCGGGCTTTTCTCATGAGATCATACTCATGAACTACGGCGGAATCCGCCTTACAAAAGACTATCTGCAGGAGGCATACCGCCTGTGCAGTCAGTACGATACACCCACCATGTGTGATGAGATCCAGTCATGCATGTGGTACAAGGGCGCGTTCCTGTTCCGCCTCTACGGACTTAACCCCGATTTCTCCATCGTGGGCAAAGGCTTCCCCGGCGGCGAGTACCCCGCCTCCAAGATCATTACCACCGCCGAAATGGATACGCTCAACCAGTTCGGCGCACTCGTGACCAACGGTCAGGAGGAGCTTGCGGCACTTTCCTACCTTATCACGATGACATTTATGCGCGCAAACGGCGACAAGGTCGCAGAGCTCGGCAAGCACTTCACCGAGGGGCTCAAAGAGCTGCACCGCAAGCATCCCGACGTGATACTTGATGTTGAGGGTCTCGGTCACCTTGCGGCGCTGCACTTCCACACCGTGGACGACGCGGCAGCTTTCGCCTCCGAGATGAAGAAAGCCTGCATCGACGCCTCCGCACAGATATACAAGGCAAACTGCCTGCCCGCAATGCTTATGAAGCCTCCCGTTATCGCGGACGAAGCAACACTTGACTACATAGTCGAGACCATCGACCGCCTGCTTGCAAAATAATCATGTATTTTATCGGACTTGACGTCGGCACAACGGGCACAAAAGCCGTTGTGACCGACGAGGGCGGAATTACTCTCGGCAGCGCCTACAAGGACTATCCGCTGCACAGCGACGGCGTACGCGTTACTCAGAACGCCGACGACTGGTGGAACGCCGCGGTATACGCCGTGCGCGGCGCCACGAAGGATATCGACAGATCGAAGATCGCCGCCATAAGCCTTTCGACCCAGGCGGCAAGCATGCTCTGCACGGACAAAGACGGCAATGCAATAAGCGAGGTCATCACCTGGATGGACAGTCGCGCATCTGCTGAAGCGCGTGAGCTCTCCGACGCCATAGGTGCCGAGAGAATATATAAGATCAGCGGCTGGCTGCCCAATCCCGTTCTCGACGCCGCAAAAATACTGTGGCTGAGAGACAATGAGCCACGCCTTTTCGCCGCGGCGCATAAATTCGTGACCACACTTGAGTTTATGAACATGAAGCTGTGCCGCCGTTGCGTTATCGACCCAACGAACGCCGCCATGCGACAGCTTTACGACATCACATCCGGCAAATGGAGCGAGCCTGTACTCTCATATATAGGCATCACCGAGGACAGACTGCCCGAGGTTCTGCCAATCGGCGCGGATCTCGGCACACTGTGCCCCGAGGCGGCAGCGGAGCTTTCGCTGCCCTGCGGCGTGCACGTTTATAACGGCGCCCACGATCAGTACTGCGCCGCGGTCGGCTGCGGCGCGGTGGAAGCGGGCGATATGCTGCTCGCGACGGGCACCACATGGGTGATCCTCGGCATAACGTCGTCTCCTTTGTACACCGACAACCATATCTCCCCCGGCATTCACCCGACGAAGGGACTTTACGGTGCTCTTGCGTCCATCGTCAGCGCCGGAAGCGCGCTGAACTGGTACCGCAATATATGCGGCGGCGACTTTGCGTCTTTGGACGCCGAAGCATCTCTTTGCCGCGACAGCGCCGCCTCCCTTTTTGTGCTGCCGTACGTCTGCGGCGCGGGCTTTCCCCATATGCGCCCCGATCTGCGCGGCGCCATGTTCGGGCTTGACGCGGGCCACAAGCGCGGGGATATTGCAAGAGCTCTTATGGAGGGCGTTGCTTTTGAGGCAGCCGGCGTGCTTGACGGATTTGCAGCCCACGGCATGAAGATCGACCGGCTCATGATGACCGGCGGCGCCGCCAGAAGCGAGCTTTGGACGGGTATCGTACAAAGCGTTACCGGCTGCGAAATATATCGCATGCGTGAAAAAGAGACCTGCTGCATGGGCGCCGCAATGACAGCGGCAGTATCCTGCGGCGCTTTTGCGGACTACAGCGACTGCAAAAGAGTCATGGTAAAGGCGGATGCCGCCCCCGGCGCATCAAAGGCCGATATAGAATTTTATCTTGAAAAACGCGCCCGCTACGAAAAGCTCGTTGCGGGGCTTAAGGATTTTTATACGGTATAGCCCTGCCGCGCTGTACATAGCGCTCGGCAAAAACAACCCGGCTATTTAAAAATTCACGCAAACCGATTGACTTATATCATATTGTGTGATATAATTTTCAAAAATAAAACATTACCGGAGGACGGCAAAATAATGAAACGTATTCAGACAATCGCTACTAAAAATCTTTGCGAAAGCGCCGCAAAGGGCGGCTGCGGCGAATGCCAGACTTCCTGCCAGTCTGCATGCAAAACAAGCTGCGGTATCGCAAACCAGAAGTGCGAAAACTCAAAGCAGGATAAGTAATCCGTTTACAACGGAAATGCCGCCTTTGGGCGGCATTTTTCGATTTTAATATTTCCGAAAGGATCATAACATGATACACTCCTACAAGCTCGGCGGTCATAATATTGTTCTTGACGTTTGCTCCGGCTCTGTTCACATCGTTGACGATGTTGCCTATGATATAATCAATGCATACGAAAACACTCCTCACGACAAAATCATCAGCGATATACTCTCCAAATACAGCGGGAGAGAAGACGTTTCCGAAGCAGATATTCTCGACTGCTTTTCAGATATTGAAAGTCTGAAGAAAAGCGGCAGGCTGTTCACCCCAGACACCTTTGAGCCCATAGCAGGCAAGCTGAAGAAAAAAACTTCCGGCGTTGTTAAGGCGCTTTGCCTGCATGTGGCACACATATGCAACCTTAACTGCTCATACTGCTTCGCCAGTCAGGGCAAATATAACGGCGAACGCGCTGTTATGCCTCTTGAAGTGGGAAAGCGCGCTCTTGATTTTCTGATCGAAAATTCCGGCACCCGCCGCAATCTGGAGGTGGACTTTTTCGGCGGAGAACCGCTGATGAATTTTGACGTCGTTAAAGAACTCGTCAAATATGCCCGCGGGCGAGAGAAAGAAACCGGAAAGAACTTCCGGTTCACCCTCACTACAAACGGTATGCTTATTGATGACGATGTAATTGACTTTGCAAACCGCGAATGCTCAAACGTAGTCCTCTCCCTTGACGGCAGACGGGAGGTACATGACAGATACAGAGTTGACTATGCCGGAAACGGAAGCTGGGAGCGCATCGTCCCGAAATTTCAAAAGCTTGTAGAAGCGCGCGGCGGAAAAAACTACTATATGCGCGGCACTTTCACGCATAGAAATCC
>USKS01000100.1 GCA_900555345.1 uncultured Eubacteriales bacterium | reverse complement strand
GCATATATCCCTATCCCTCATGTCGAGGTGCGGGGCGCGGAGCCCCGCCAATACCGTTCCCTGCGGAGCGCGGAGCCCCGCTATTAACCGTCCCCCTGCGGGGATTACTTCTGATCGTTCAGCTGCTTCACCGTCTGGATGTTCGCGTCGTGTTCGCCCTTTGTTGCGGCGAAGAACGTCTGACCGTTATCGGCGCTTACGAAGTATTTGTAATTAGTGTTTGCCGGATACAGCGCGTATCTGATGGCGCTGGCGCTGGGATTCGTGATAGGCCCGGGGGTCAGTCCGCTGTTCAGATAAGTGTTGTAGGGGCTTTCATACTTCAGATCCTCGGGGGTGACCTCCTTGGGGCGGACGCCCGTGTTCGCCTGGATCGCATAAACAACGGTAGCGTCGCTTTCGAGCCGCGGGAAGTTGCCCGGATCCTTCAGCCTGTTGTGAAAAACAGACGAAACATACATAAAGTCTGACGATCTGCCCGCCTCTTTTTCCACAAGAGACGCAATGGTCACTATCTGATCCACTGTATATCCCAGCTGTGCGGCGCGCGTCTTGTAGTCGGAGACGAACACCTCGTCAAAGCGGGCGAGCAGCTTTTTTATGACCGTCTCCTCGCTCGACGCCTTGTAAAACTCATACGAGTCGGGGAAGAGATACCCGTCGAGACGGTAGTACCTGTCAGGGCTTACGCCGTTCTCCTCAAGCTCATCAATAAACCAGAAATCAAAGTCGTAGTTGTTGATAACGTCAATATATTTTTCCCTGGTGCCGATGCCGTTTTCAACCATAAGATCGATAATTTCGTCGGTTGTGTAGCCCTCGGGGATGGTTATCCAGCACGTACCCGTTTCTATCTGCTTTTTGAAGCTGTTTCTGAGCTGATCGTAGCTCATGGACGGCGAAACGGAATAGCTGCCGGCGACATATTCGCCCTTTTCGTGCTTGAGAGAAGCATACAGCTTGAATATGGCGGGATACTTTATAATTCCGTTGTCGGAAAGGATCGACGCTATCTCGGACGTGGTCGCTCCCTCGGGAATGGTGACATCTATGACCTCATCGCTTTTGACAAACGCAAACACATCGTTGCCGATGCGGATGGCAAAAATCGAGATGAACACGGACACAACGAGCACGAGCACCATGTATATAATACCCTTGACGACACTTGTCATCATGTCGGCGCCGGCGCGGGTGTTGTCGCCTTTGGGAGTGGTCGCCGGAGCCGTGCCGGAGGACTTTGAAGCCGAAACGCCTGACGGCAGCTCGGTCGGCGTGTACGCTCTGCGCGCGGCATATGCCGGAGTTTTTGCCGCTTCCTTTGATGCGGCAGCGCCCGGTGCTTCTTTCTTCTCAATGCCCGATCCGACAGAGGGAACTACGGCACCCTTTGCAGAAGCGTTCGGGGCGACCGGACGGGGGCGGGGAGCACGCATGGGCGCACCGTTTGCCGCGGCGCCTGCGCCATGGGCAAAGTTTGCGCCCTGAGCCGCACGGCTGCCCGCAGACTCTGCTCTCGGTGCGGTCTGCCTCTGACCTGCCGCTCTTGAGGTATCCGACAGGGAGCCGCTCTGCACAGGTCTTGCTGCAGATGAGCCTGCACCCTGCGCCGCTGATATATTCGCCGCGTCTGCGGGGCGTGCCTGCGCCGCCGCTGTGTCAATGGGTCTTGCCGCGGGCGCTCTGCGAACGCCGTCGGCACCCGCGCCGCCGCGCACGGCAGCGCCGCCTGCGGAAGAACTCGGTCTGCGAGGAGCTCCGCCTTCGGCTGATATTGGGCGGCGGGGAGCCGCCGCGCCGCTCTCTGCCGACATGGGACGCACGGGTCGGGGAGCGCCGCGCTGCTCTCTGCTCTCGGCGCCCGCGCCGCTTGCGCGGCGAACATCTCTGTCGACAGAGGTTCCCTGTCCGTCGGGACGACGGGCTGGCTGCGATGCTCTCGCGGCACCCGCAAAATGACCCTGCACCGTGCCGTCGGACGGCATTCTCGCGCCGCCGGACGGCGCCTGCTCCGCTCCCGCGGGACGAGGCTGACCCGCCAAGCCGCTTTGTCCGCGCTCCTGCCCGGGTGCTCTGCCCGGGGCGGCGCCGCTTGCATCTGCGTGCGCCGCACGCTCCGCCGCACTGCGGCGCAGTTTGCCCTCGAATATAAATTCGTCTCCGTCTTTTTCAAAGTCGGGTCTGTTGTTTTCGTTCATGTTATCAGCCTTTCTTTACGCAATCATATGACAAATGACGCTACAACGTAGAACACTGCAAGTATAAGAAACGTGGGAGAGATAAGCGCCTGTATAAACAGCGGTGCTTCTCCCGCACCGCGCTGCCGCACAAGAGGCGACGGCTCGTTTTTTTCGCTCTTTGCCCGATACAGCTTTTCCGCACCGGAGAAGAACAGAGCCGCAAATATGAGCAGCGCGCTCACCACCAAAAAAGCAAGCATTACAAGTCCGCCGCTGTGCTTTGCGGCAACCTTGTATATATATGATTCAAAATACAGAACGAACACATTGTTCGCCGTATGTATGAGCATTGCGGGGATAATGGATCCGGTGGCAGCCGTCAGAAGCGACAAAACTATGCCGCAGAAAAGGTATATGGGCAGTCTGACCGGATTGAAATGGAGCATTGAAAACGTAAGCGACGACATTATAACGGCGCAGGAGGCGCCCCATGGCGAATATTCCGCAAGCACGATGCCGCGGAACAGAAACTCCTCCAGAAGCGCGGGCAGCACACCGAAAGCGAGCGCCGTATAAAGCGTATCCGTTTTGCTGTACTCAGATACCGCCGCCGTCATGCTTTGCGGAGCCGATGCCGCGAACGCCTCGGGAAACAGATTGTACATAACAAGACTTATGGCAATGCAGCCGCAGACAATAACAAGCAGCGCATATACCGAGACCGTTATGTGAGAAAGCCTCATGGGGCGCAGCCCGAGACGGCCCTTGTATTCTCCGCCCCGAAGCAGGCAGAAAAATACGGCGGGCAGCCCTATGCAGCACAGCTCCAGTATCATGACCGTGAGATACGGATTTGTCGCTGCCCCGAGCTTTGACAGATCAAGCCTACCCGAGGCTGCCGTCAGTGCGAAAACAACTATAAGCAGCGCCGGTGCGGCGTGTATTCCTTTTACTTTCACTTTGTAAGCTTCACACCCTTTTCGCCGATAAGCATATCGACCCTTTCGTCATACCGTCCGCGGGGAACCTCGGGCAGAATGAAATCCGAATATACAATGCCGATCCTGCTGCCGCAGAAACCGGAGAGAAATCTGTCATAATAGCCTTTGCCGTAGCCGACGCGGTATCCGTGCGTATCGAAAACAAGCCCGGGCACAAAGCATATTGCGCTGCCGCGGCAGTTCTCAACGCTGTAGGACGGAGCGCCTTTATCCGGCTCGCGTATGCCGTACGTTCCGACCGAAAGCTCGGAAAGTGACGATACGAAATGATAGCTCATGGTATGGTTTTCGGCATCGCAGACGGGAAAAGCGACTTTCTTTCCCTGCCGCAGCGCCTCTTTTGCCAGGCTGTCAACGCATATTTCGTTTTCCTGGGCGGCATACATGAGAACATAGTCCGCGCAGCGAAAGCTCACAAGAGAGAGAGCCCTCTCGCATATTTTCGCATCCCACTGCCGCTTTATTTCCGCATCGAGAGCGGCGCGCTTTACTTTATACTCGGCGCGCAGACCGTCCTTTGCTTCTTTAAGACTCACTGCGCAATAATGGCGTGCCGCACTTCCTCTGCGGCGCGCTCTCCCTTCAGCGCGGATATAAGGCAAAGCGCAAATTCGACCGCGCTGCCCGCGGCGCGCGCGCAGATAATATTTCCGTCGCGCACAACTCCCGCGTTTTCGATCTTCGCCCCCGTAAGCTTATCTTCAAAGCCCGGGTAGCAAACGGCGCGGCGTCCCCTGAGAAGTCCCTTTGCACCGAGCACGGAAGGAGCGGCGCAGATAGCTCCTATATACGCGCCGCATTCTGCCGCCGCGTCAAGAAAATGCGACACCGTTCCGCTTTTGCCGAGATTGAGCGTTCCGGGCATGCCGCCGGGCAGCACCGTCATTTCAAGCGCCTCCGGCGCTTCTTTTATTGACGCCGCAGCCTCGTCCTCGCTCATGTCGCAGGCGACGGTAATACCGTGCGCGCCCGTTATATTCTTTGAGCCTACGCCCACCGTGCGCACTTCGGCACCCGCGCGGCGCAGAAGATCGACAGGGGTCAGCGCCTCAACTTCTTCAAATCCGTCTGCAAGAAATACGTATACCATAAAATTCTCCGTTTCCGTCTGCTGCTTTTGCCGCCGCTCCCGATACGGAGCGGCCGCCGCAAAAGCTTATATATGTTTTATATGTTCGTCAAAGCGCTTCCGCCGCATCGACGCGCGCAAGCCTATATTCAAAGCTCCAGCACGCCGAGTATTTTATTGAAGATCTCTTCCTTTGGCAAAAGCTTGCCGTTCGGGGCGCACTCCACGACCTTCCAGCCGTCGCGCTTCGCGGCGTAAGCCGCGGCAGCGGCGCAGCGGCGCAGGTAATCCGCGTCCAGCTCGTGTATATCCATTTTCTGCCCCGTTTCATGACTTCTCTCCTCAACATGCTCGGAGGAGATCGCCGTGTCCATGGAAAGCAGCACTACCGTATCCGGTCTGGGCAGCCCCAGCTTGTCGAACTCCGTATCGTACAGCCAGTCGTGAAAGCTGTCCCACTGACTTCTGTCAAGCTTTGAGAGCTGATGGTATGCGTTCGCCGTTGTAAATCTTGTTGCAACAACAATGCAGTCCGGGTCTTCGTAATCTTTTTTCCAGTCGGTTATATAGCTGACATATCTGTCCGCCGCATAGAAAACCGAGGCGGCGTAGCCGTTTATATCGTCGGGATCGCCGGACAGCTCGCCGTTCAGATACATTTCCACAAGAGTACAGCTTTTTTCGCCGTAGCGGGGGAAGCTCAGCGCGCGCACTTTTTTGCCCTGCTCGCGCAGACGGTTCACCAAAAGCTCGCTCTGCGTAGTTTTGCCGCTGCCGTCAAGCCCCTCTATAACTATAAATCTGCCCATAATACCAAATCTCCATCCGGCAATGCGCCGTTTTATTCTTCTTCGCCGCCCTTGGCGCAGCGCTCCATATATTCCTGCTTTGATATAAGCAGCTCGCGCGGCTTCTGCCCGTCGGGAGCGCTGACATATCCCAACTGCTCCATTTTGTCGATTATCTTCGCCGCTCTGCCGTAGCCGACGGAAAGTCTGCGCTGCAGGAGTGATGTTGATATCTTTCCGCTTTCGAAAGCAACCTCCAGCGCCTGATCCATAAGGGGATCCGCCTCACCGTCTCCTCCTGCCGAAGCCATAGCTCCGCCGCCGCTCTTCTTCACCCCGCACATAGCTGCCTCCGCCTCTATCTGCTTCATAACGTCGTCGCTGTACTCGGCGCCGCCCACAGTGTCGTTCTTCTTTATATACGACACAACGGCGTCCACCTCTTTTTCGGAAACGAACGCACCCTGCACACGCATTGGCTTTGAGCAGCCCACGGGGTTATACAGCATATCGCCGCGGCCGATAAGATTTTCGGCGCCGCTCTTGTCGATTATCGTGCGGGAGTCCACCTGACTTGCTACCGTAAACGCAATACGAGACGGTATGTTCGCCTTGATGACTCCGGTGATAACGTCAACGGAGGGACGCTGTGTGCCGATGACAAGATGCATGCCCGCAGCTCTCGCCTTTGCCGCAAGGCGGGCAATGGAGGTCTCCACATCATCGGGAGCGGTCGACATAAGGTCGGCAAGCTCGTCTATAACGATGACGATCTGCGGCATATACTCCTTTTCGGGGTCGTTTTTCGTGATCTCGTTGTAGCTTTCGATATCGCGCACGCCTACATACTCAATGAGGCTGAAACGGCGCTCCATTTCGTTGACCGCCCATGTAAGGCTGCCCGCCGCCTTTTTGGGATCGCTGACCACAGGCACCAGAAGATGCGGCAGCCCGTTGTATATGCCGAATTCCACCTTTTTGGGGTCTATGAGTATAAGTTTTACCTCATCCGGCTTTGCTTTATACAGCATTGAAACAAGCAGGCAGTTTATGCACACGGATTTGCCCATACCGGTCGCGCCGGCAATTAGCAAATGCGGCATTTTTTTGATATCCATTATAATGGGCTCTCCCGTAACATTGCG
>USKS01000099.1 GCA_900555345.1 uncultured Eubacteriales bacterium | reverse complement strand
CACGGGCTTGCCCATAGTGAGCACGAACAGTTCGTTCTGCCGCGCCATGGCCCCCGCTTCGAGCACCAGCGACGCCGCCTCCGGAATCGTCATGAAATAGCGGATGATGCGCCGGTCCGTCACGGTGACGGGGCCTCCCTGCGCAATCTGGCGGCGGAAGAGCGGAATGACCGACCCGTTCGAGCCGAGGACATTGCCAAAGCGCACGGCGACAAAGGTCGTGTTCGAGCACTGCGCCATGGACTGCACGATCATCTCGCACAGCCGCTTGCTCGCGCCCATGATATTTGTGGGGTTGACCGCCTTGTCGGTGGATATGAGCACAAACTTGGAAACGCCGTATTTTGCCGCCGCCTGCGCGGTCTTATACGTGCCGAGGGCGTTGTTCTTGACTGCCTCGTTGGGGCTTTGCTCCATAAGGGGCACGTGCTTGTGCGCCGCCGCGTGGAAAACGATGTCGGGGCGGTACGTCCTCATTACGCTGTTAATGCGGTTCGTGTTGCGCACGGAGCCGATAAGCACCGTAAGGCACAGCTCGGGATGGCTGTGGCGCAGCTCCTGCTGAATATCGTAGGCATTGTTTTCGTATATGCCGAAGATAACAAGCCTTGCGGGATGCGAGCGGGCGATCTGACGGCACAGCTCGCTGCCGATAGAGCCTCCTCCGCCAGTGACAAGCACGGTCTTGCCCATTACGGAGCGGAGAATTTCGTCGTTATTGACGCTGACCTGCTCGCGGCCGAGAAGGTCGGTAAGCTCAACGTCGCGCAGCTTTGTAACGCTGACCTCTCCGTTTACGATCTGGTCAACGCCGGGGATTATCTTTACGCGGCATGATGTTTCTTTGCAGATGTGAAGAATGTCTTTTTTGGAGGCGGCGTCGATACTCGGGATAGCTATGATTATTTCGCTTATGGCATATTTTTTGACCGTCTGCGGTATAAGCTCCCTGCCGCCGACTATCGGTATGCCCTCAAGCTGCCTGCCGGCTTTGTTGGGATTGTCGTCGATAAAGCAGCAGATCATTCTGCCGTCGCGCGAGCGCTGCATTTCTTCTATAAGGGTCTGTCCGGCGCTGCCCGCGCCGATTATCATTGTATGTATGAGAGAATCGTTTCTGCTGCGCCGCCGCTCCGTAAAGAATCTGAGAAATCTGTACGAAAAGCGTATGGCGGTGGTAAGGCAGAAGGTGAGTATATATCCCACCGCATAGAACGAGCGGGGCATGGGCGCGCCGTTCTGCATGTAAAGCGCCCCGAGGACATAGAAGGGTATGAGCACAAGGTGCGCGCCTATCATTCTGTACAGCTCCGCGACGCTTGCAAGCTTCCATATGCTGTGGTACAGTCTGAAGGCAAAGAACACTGCAACGGTTATGATGATAAGATACGGCAGCGACCAGAGATAGCCTCTGAAATAGTACGGCGGTATATGACGCCAGTCAAAATCGAAGCGCACCATAAGCGCCGTAAAATATGAGAACGCGACAACGGCAGAGTCGGCGACGGCAAGCAGGAATGCCTTTATGACCCATGTCTCACCCATTTTTACAGACGAATCAGCGCCGCGGATATGCCGAATGACCGCATACCAGATAAACAGTATAAGCGCTGCACATGCAGCGGTAAGAGAGCGCGGCGGATTTGTTATCATATCCGGCAATGCAAGATAGTCTGCAACGGCGCTGCTGTCTGCAAGTATGTTGCCGACAATGACGGCAGCGGACACGGCGGCGGTGATTGCCGCCGCGGCTGCGATATACAGCACTCGTTTTTTTCTGTTCATGAAACCGACCTCCCGTTTCGACCTTTTTCGCCGCAGGCGGAAAAGGAAAACTATGAGTATTGATCTGAGAATGGTTTATATGTAAGCCGCAGGCGCGGCTTTGGGGTTCGGGTTTTTATGCTCACGCACCATAAGGCCAAACCCTGTCCGTGTGCCGCAGGGCAAGCTTATCTGTGCGTTACCGTTCACGGTGCCGCAGGCGCTTTATCTGCACGAGCCTCAGTCCGCGCCGCGGGGGAGCGTATATATTGTACTGCCTTTAGCACACAGGCGCGGTTTGTCGATACAAACCTATCTGCGCCGCAGGTGCTTTATCGGCACGAGCCTGTCCGAGTGTCTTATGCTTTATACGGCACCGAAAACGCTTTCAGGGTCTTATAATGCTTTTGTCTGCAATTATCCTTTGCGGGTTTATGCCGAAGAGAAGCCTTGCGTACTGCCCGGACGTTTCGTCAGCCACGGTATCTGCTGCGCGGGAGAGCTGCGGCGTGCGAAAGTGCGCGCCGTGGGCATCGCTCGCGACAACGTCGCAAAGCCGATTTGATACGATAAAGTGCGCCGCCTCCATAACATCCGCGCCGAAGCTGCCCTCAAGACTGCCTCGGTTCAGCTGTATTACGCAGCCCGCTTCTCTCAGGGCGCGCAGCGCGCCGAAAACGTCGTCCCTGACGAATTCATACCGCTCGGCGTGCGCTATGACGGGGACAAGTCCGAGAGACAGTATCTCTCCGGCAATGCGGTTTGCAAACTCAGCCTCACAGCCGAAATCAAATTCTATAAGGATGTATCTGCTGCCTGCGAGCGTTTTCGCCCTGCCCGAGGATATAAGCGACGAAATATTTTCCGCTGCGAAGTTTTCAGCCCCGTCGAAAAGGCTTACGGGGATGTGCTCGTCGTCTATCGCCCTTTGCAGGCGGCGAAAAGCATGGGTGTATTCTTCTTTTGTATATCCCTCTTCGCCGGGGACATTGAAGTGCGGTGTTGCCACAATGTTGCGCACTCCGTCGCGCGCGGCGGTGTCCGCCATTTCAAGAGCTTCGTATATATCCTCGGCGCCGTCGTCAAGCCCGGGGAGTATGTGCATATGTATATCGGTCATAGCGTTTCCTCCGCGCTGCCAGACGGTTTATCACCCTTGCCGCAGCCGCGCCGTCTGAGCGGACCTTTTCTCAGTCGGAGCGCAGCGCGCCGAAGCGCCGCATGGCGAAGCCACGGTCCGCTGTAGAATTTCCACACAAGGCTTTCGGGGGTAACGGTCTTCCCCCGCCTTACGACGGACACGGCGACACCGAAAACACAGCTTTCGGGAAAGGGACCCTCGCAAACGTTCTGCGCGTCGCCTATCATATAAAATCCGTCGTCGGTAATGCGCGATATTCTGTGCAGAATATATCTCTCGCCGCGCGCCGACGGTATGCGGCAAAATACTATGTCGCCGCAGCTGTTTGTCACCTGAATTTCAAGTATCCTCAGCTGCGCGTCTCCCACCGTTATCTCTTCTTTTGACGAAAGAACGACTATCTCATCGCTTATATCTCCGTCGATGCAGTCGTCGGCGTGGATCTTCGCAACAAGCTCCGCCGCGGGGGTGCTTGAGGAGGTCACCGTAAGGGGAGCGTCGAGAGACAGGCGGGGAGATACATAGTCGGTATATCTTATGCGCCGCTGACCCTTGCCCACATTGTTGTCGCTGTCAAACGCGGCATATGTAACTATCCTTTCGCTGCCGCCCAAAAGAGCCGAACGCGACTCTATAACAAGGCTCCCGCTGACGTCTCCGTCCTTTTTGTCATAAGCGGAAACACCGCGAAGAAGCTTTTCGTCGGGGTCGGAAACACTTACTTCTATAATGTCCTTATCAAAGCTTATGACGGGGCACGAAGAGTCTCCCTCACGGCTTATATACCATCTTGCGCCGCCGTATACGGCAGCGGAGGCGAGACACAGCATAAGGAGTATAAGCGTCAGTCTTTTATCGGATTTTCTCATGATCGGATCAATAATACCTTTCCGTATTTTTCGCGTGGCAGTGCGGCAGATCGCCGCACCGCCGCGCGGCAGATGAGGCAGGACGCCGTCAGCGCGCAGCCTCAAGATCGGCGGCACTTGTCAGCCTGCCGGTTTTGTCTATGCGGTATATGAAGCTGCAATACTTCAGTATCCCTTTTCTGTGGGTGGTCAGTATGCATACTCTGTCGGGGTCGGAGTTCATCAGATTGTGTAGGACCCGAGCCTCCGTTTCGTGGTCCAGCGCCGAGGTTATCTCGTCCATGAGCAGAACGGGAGATTTTCTGAGCAGCGCCCTCGCAATTGCAATGCGCTGCGCCTGTCCCTCCGACAGCCGCAGTCCCCTTTCGCCCATTTTTGTCGACAGCCCGTCCGGCAGGGAGCGAACGAATTCTCCTATATCGGCAACGTCAAGCGCCTCCCAGAGCTCGCCCTCGGCGGCATCGGGCGCGGCAAGACGCAGATTTTCTTCGATCGTGCCCGAAAACATACTGTTACCCTGCGGCACATATGAGCACAGGCGGCGTGTGCTGTCCGACGCGGAAAGTTTTATGTCGCCGCTTTCAAAATATACGGCGCCGTCGGTAAGCTTCATAAGCCCCAGTATAAGCTTCAGAAGAGTGGTCGTTCCCTCTCCGGAGGGACCCACAAGGGCGATTATATCGCCGGACTTCGCCGTAAAGGAAGCGTCCCGCAGTACGGGAGTCTCGGCGTCGCTGTAGCAAAAGCCGACGTTCTCCGCCGTGATGCGGATGCCGCGGTCCTCGGCGTTTTTCATAAGTTCCAGAGCCGCTTTTTCGTCCGCATCGGTCTCACACTCCAGCGAGGTGATTTCCATAATGCGCCCCGCCGATGTCGCAACCGAGACGGCGCCGGGCAAAAGCCCCACCATTGCGGAAAACGACGATGTCAGCGTTGAGCATATCTGCAGAAACAGCGTCATCGTACCGAAGGATATATCGCCGCTCCACAGACGGTAGACGCTCCATCTGTAGCAGGAATATGACACAAGAAGTCCTATAACAGACAGGCACATGGTCGTCAGAATAGTAAATTTGTCATGACTGAGGCGCACGCGCTTGTAGCTGTCAAGAAGCGCGCCGAACTTTGCCGCGTAGTCCCCGGTGACGCCGAACGCCTTCACCGTCTGCAGATTCTGCGCCGCCTCTTCTCCGCAGGAGAGGATACGGCCGTTGAGCTCCCGGCTCTGCGTATTGAATTTGCGGATCATGCGCATCATATAGCGCGAGGATAAAAACATGACCGGCGCGCTGACAAGCGCGATCGCCGCCATTACGGGATCGTAATACAAAACGATAATAAGCGCACCGACGAACTGCGTTATTCTTATGACGGTATTGGGCACAAGTCCCACGATGCCGCCGATCACGGAGGACACGTCGCCCTCAAGACGGTTTACAAGTTCCCCGGAATGATACGCGGATATGTCCTCAAGACGGGCGTTCATAATGTGGTCGAACACAGAGGCCTCACCTCGCTGCCCGCTTTTGCGCCGATGACAGAGGAAGCGCGGGAGGCAAGCGCCTGAAGAACTATCTGCCCCACGGCAAGAGACGCCACAAGCATGGCGCATCTCAATATCGTTCCGCTTTTGCCGATGACAGCGTCTATGAGATATTTGGAGGCAACGCCGCTGAGAAGTCCCGTTGCGGCTCCGGCAAAACCGAAAAGCACGTTCAGGGCAATGCCCGCGCGGTATTTCTTTATGTATCCGAAAAGCCATGCCCACTCTCGCTTCATCTCGCGAAACAGCCTGAAGCTGAAGTGTCTGTCGCCGTTCTTTGCGTCCACTGCGGTGCCTCTTTTCACGATTTGTTACTATAATATATATATTTATATCATTGTGCCGATTAAAAATCAATAGTAACCGACCCAAACGCACTCCTATTCCGCGGCAGCACTTTTTGCCGCGGCACTTGGCTGCCGACGCCGCTGCAAGGGCTGCTCGCTCTCGTCGTGCACCGCCAGCACCCTCACCACGCGCGCCCCCATCCTTCGCGCGCCACCGTCCCTCGTCCCGCGTTCCTCCGCGCCCGCATCCGCCGCGCGTTGCCCGAGGCCGAATCCGCACTGCCCGCATAATCGTACGATGCCCCACTCGCCCGCTGTTTCTCCCGCCCCGACGCCCTTCCGCACCGCCGAAGTTTTGAAACTGCAGGCTTTCAGTTTTTTGCAAAGCATTTCAAACTTTATTGTCGGCTTGCCGAACGTAAGCGAGAAAGACGTGAAGAGACTACTTTTCCGTAAGTAGCCGCAGACGGACGCCGGCTCTCGTTTCTCGAAATTGGAAAAGCATTTCAAACTTTATCGACAGCTTGACGAACTTTAGTAAAAGATGTGAGGGGCTACTGTCCCGGCAGTAGCCGCCCTCACACTCCCCGAC
>USKS01000098.1 GCA_900555345.1 uncultured Eubacteriales bacterium | reverse complement strand
ACTTACGGAAAAGTAGTCCCTTCACGTCTTTCTCACTTCAGTTCGGCAAGCTGACGACAAAGTTTGAAGTGCTTTTCCAATTTCAAAAAGCCGAAAGCCGGCGCCCGTCTGCGGCTACTTACGGAAAAGTAGTCCCTTCACGTCCTTTCTCTTGCGTTCGTAAGCTGACGAAAAAGTTTGAAGTGCTTTTTCAATTCCAAAAAGCCGGGAGCCGGCGCCCAGGCACCTCTTTCACCCTTCGGGCTCTGCGTACCTAACGGACTCTATCTCAAGGCTTGAGACAGAGTCCGAGTCGGTATATTCTATCTTTGTCGGATCGCCGGCGCCGTTAAGCGTGACGGTCCATTCATAGCCGTTGCCGCTGCCGTGCAGAACGGTGCTGTCGCCGCCCGCCTTGTCAAAAGCGTCAATATCGGCTTTGTCAAGTGACAAAAGCCTTCGAAGACGCAGGACCGTATCGGCGTTGCGCGCCTCAAGCGGGATCTCAACGCCGTCAAAGCCCATAAAAACCGCCGCTCCGCTGCAGCGCAGCGTGACTCCTTCCACGCTTTCGGGCGAGCGCAGCGTAAGGCGCATATCGCCTCCGTCAAGCTGCGCGGCAAATCCCCACTCACCGTCGCCTTCGCACCACACACCCTCAATCTCGGCAATTTTCTCCTGATAGTCAAGGGAAGAATCCGTGCCACCCGTCGGCGCGCAGCCGACAAGCACGGCGCACGCCGTGAGAGCAAGGAGCGCGGCAAAAGCGAGCGCCGCCCGCGTTTTTGTGAGTATATGTTTTTTCGCCGGTCGGTTACTTTCCTGCCGAAGCTTTCCCTTTACACACATGATCCTATCGTTCATAACACAAAACGCCTTTCCGACGCAAAAAAGCGCCGAGCATATATTTTCTCAACGAAAATATATGCTCGGGCGCCCGATATATGACGATATTCTCAGTATTTGAAGGTCTCGCCGTCGACCGTGTTTTCTTTGTTGTAATACTTGAAGATCGAAAGCGCTTTTTCGGTGCACTGAAACAGTATCAGATTTTTTCCCGCTTCGTTTTCGAAAGCGGCGCAGTATATGTCCTCCGTCTGCCGTCTGTTCTTTCTGAAATCGTACACCTTTGCCCTCGAATATTCTTTTGCGGTCTCAGGTGTGTACGGCGCAATAAGCTGCATATCCTTTATTTTCACTTCAAGCACGGGCACGCGCCTTTTTCCGCCGTATATGCGGACAAAGCGCCAGTCTCCGGACGAGGTGGTGTATTCGTATTCGATATTGGTATACGGCCATGTGAAATAGCAAAGCGCCACGGCGACAAGCAGACTGATGGCGCCGAGCCACCAAAGGATGAACCACATTCCGACCACGACGCCGATGTATAATATCACAAGCGCGATCTTTGCGATTATCCGCAGCGCGCCGGGAGAGCGTTTTACCGTAAACTCGGTGTAATTATTTTCGTTGACGGAATTATCAGATCTTTCGTATTCACCGCTCATTGCAAAAACCGCCTTTCTTGAAATGTAGGATAGGTGTTTGAATATAATAACACATTTTGAAAAAAATTTCAAGTAGTACCGAAAAAGCACCTGCATTTATTGAATATGAAGATTATTTTTGATATAATCATATCAGACGGTGCGCCTGCGGCGCACATATAAATATGCGGAGGTGAGGGCGTTGACAGAGCTTATTTTCGGCAGGGACAGCGACACAAAAACCGAATATCTTCTTTCCGAAATAAACCGCGCGCTTGAGGACAAAAAGCGTGTCGTGATAATCGTACCGGAGCAGCAGGCTGTGTGGTGGGACGATCTCTGCGCCCGCCGCATAGACGAAAAATATGCCCTCAGGGCAGAGGTCGTCAGCTTTACCCGCCTTGCCGACAGCGTTTTCAGAACAGTTGGCGGCGCGGCGAAGCACTACATAGGCAATGAGGAGAAAACTCTCGTCATGTGGAACGCTCTGCGCAGCGTTTCCGACAGGCTTTCGGTATACGGCTCCGTGGACAGAGAGGACAGGCACGTTCCCGCCCTGCGCCGTGCCGTAAGCGAGCTGAAGCTGTACTCGGCAACGCCGCAGTCTCTGCAGGATGCCGCCGACAGGCTTCCCGACAGGTTTTCGTCGCTGAAGCAGCGCCTTTCCGATCTTTCTCTCATATATGCAGCATACGACGAAATGCTGCATATGTCGTATGACGATCCCGAGGAGGTCGCCGACGCGCTTTGCGAAAAGCTTGACGGCGACGGCGCGTCGTTTTTTGACGGCACCGAAGTATTTCTCGATTCGTTTCATACGCTGACCCCGCCCGAGATGCGGGTGATGCGAAGGATTATTTCTCTTTGCGAAAGCGTTCACATAACGATCTCAATGGATGACCGCGACCGCACTCTCCCTCACTTCGGATATGTTTGGGAGTTTGTAAAAGAGCTTGTTCGACTGTCGGATGTCTGCGGCAGCGAGGTGCGCCGCACGCGCTGCGGATCGAAGAAAAGCGATGCGGTAAAATATATATCCGAAAAGCTGTGGGATTATTCCGCGCCCGCCTTTGAGGGCGACGGCAGCGGGATATGCGTGTTTGAGTGCGCAGATATTCACGACGAAGCGGTGCTATGCGCCGCAAGGATACGCGAGCTGTGCGCCGCGGGCGCGTCGTACTCCGATATAGGAGTTGTGGCGGCGGATTTTTCGAGCCGCCTCGGTATATGCGACAAAACTCTTGAGCGCTTCGGCATTCCGGCATATGTCTCGGGAAGAAGCTCTGCCGGATCTCTTGCGGCGGTCCGTCTGCTTCTGAGCGCCTGCTCGGTCGCGGCGGGCGGATGGAAGCGCGACGATATCATAGCCTGCGCGGACAGCGGGCTTTGTCCCGTTTCTCCCGATTGCAGAAACGCCCTTGAAAGCTATACCGAAATATGGGATATACACGGCAGACGCGCATTTACCGACCCGGACGGCTGGAGCATGAACTGGGGCGGATACACCGCGCGGCATACCGCGCGCGGTGATATGCTGCAGGGTCTTGCCAACGAGGCAAGAGAGGCGCTCATACCCCCGCTTGAGGCTTTTTCCGAGTCATTCGGCAAAAGCGCCGTCGAGATATGTACGGCGGCATACAAGCTTTTGTGCGATTTCGACGTATACGAAACTCTGAAAGAAAAGACGGCACGGTACGAGGCTGCGGGCGACTTTGACATGGCTCAGAGATGCGCCGCCCAGTGGGATGTTGTATGCGGCATACTTGATACGATCGCCGAGGTCATACCCGATGCCGTTCTCGACGCGCCGCGATTTGCTCTTATTGTGCGCCGACTTGCCGAGGCAAGCGGCGTTGGCACGATACCGAGCGGGCTTGACTGCGTTACCATCGGCAGCGCGGGCAGCGTAAAGCTTGCGGGCGTGCGTCATCTTATAGTGCTCGGCGCGCGCGGCGGAGAATTTCCCGCGCCCGCGACCGATTCGGGCTTTTTCAGCGACGCCGACCGCGCGGCGCTGACGGAATGCGGACTGAATCTTGCGCCCGGGTCCGGAGAGCGGCTGGGTGAAAATATGTTCCGCTTCTGGCACACGGTATCCTCTCCGTCGGAAACGCTTACGCTTATAATCCCCGCGGGCGGCGACGGAACGGTGACTCCCTCGTCGGGAGCGGCAAGGTGCATAAGCCTTGTGCCCGGTGCCCGCAGAGCCGATCTTTCTCATGCCGACGGCATGGAAGCTATCAGAAAATACGGCACGGCATCGCGCGCAGAAAAAGAAGAAGTGCCCCTTTGCGCCGACGGCGACAGGGTCTCAAAAGAGTGCGCCGACAGTCTTTTCGGCGGAAGTATGTACATGGATCAGTCGCGCATCGAGTGCTTCAACGACTGCGCGTTCAAATACTACTGCAGGTACGTTCTCGGACTGGACGAGGGAGACACGGCGAGCATCGGTGCCTCCGACGCGGGCAATCTTCTGCACGGCGTTTTCGAGCGTTTTCTGAAGGAAGCCTGCGAAAACGGCGAAGAATTCCCCATGAGCCGCGAGACGGTCATAAGCAAAAGCGAGCGCCTTGTAAGAGAATATGCGCTGGATGTCTGCCCGCAGGGTGCGGGCAGCAGAGCGAAATACCTGTTTGCGAGACTTGAGCGCAGCGCCGCCTCCGATATGTGGGAGCTCAGCGAAGAGTTTGCGCATTCAAAGTTCAGACCGGTCGGGTTTGAAATGAAGATAGGCTCAGATCTTGTTCCGCCGTACACCGTAAAAATAGACGAAAATAACAGCATGAATATTTCCGGCGTGGTTGACAGGCTGGATATATACAAAAACGGAGACACCGTGTATCTTCGTGTGGCAGACTACAAAACGGGGCAAAAGACCTTCAGAATGGATGACGTTGAAAGCGGGCGCAACGTGCAGCTTATGCTGTACCTCGCGGCGCTGTGCGACAGCCCCGGAGACTGCGCCTTCCGCAAAGCGGCGGCGCCGAACGGAGAAAAGCTTGTGCCCGCGGGCGCGATGTACTTCGTGTGCGTGCCGAAGGCTTCAAGCATGAAGGCATCTCCCGACGAGGCAGACTTCGGAAACGCGGATGTTGTGCGCAGCGGCGTATTTCTCAAGGACGAAGGCGTTATGCGCGCCATGGATGACGAGCTGTCCGGAAGGTTTCTGCCCGTAAAGTACGTCAAATCCACCGACAGCTACTCGCCCAGAGGCTCTTCCGTTCTGGCGGACCCCGATACAATGACGGAAATAAAGGATATGATGTGCCGCTCCCTTGCCGATCTCGGCAAGAGAGTTCTCAGCGGCGACGGCAGAAGCATACCGTCGTCGGGCACGCACTCTCCGTGCACATGGTGCGCGGCTGCGCCCATATGCAGGCACGGAGTGAGAAAAGCGGTCGAGAAGGGAGATGAAAGCGTTGAGTGAGAAAAAATGGACTGCCGCGCAGAGAAGCGCGATAGATGCGCGCGACTGCGATCTGCTTTTGTCCGCCGCGGCGGGAAGCGGAAAGACCGCAACGCTTACTCAGCGCATCATCGAGCTTATAGAAAAAGACGGGGCAAGCGTTGACAGGATACTTGCCGTCACCTTTACGGAGGCTGCGGCGGCGGAGCTGCGCAGCCGTATTGCCGCCGCGCTGAACGCGGCAGCGGCGAAAAGCCCCGACGATCTTCATATCATACGGCAGATATCCGCATTGGAAAACGCGCACATTTCCACAATGCACAGCTTTTTCAATACGGAAACACAGCCGTTCGCGGCGCGCTTCGGGCTTCCCCCGCAGTACCGCACACTTGACACTTCCGAAGCCGTCATTCTGCGCGGTGAGGCAGCGTCGGAGTGTATAGATAAACTTCTTTCCTCCGCGGACGGGACGGCGGCAGAGCGCTTTCGCCGCCTTGCGGACTGCATTTCCGGCGCAAAGCGGCAGGAATCTCTGGAAGAAGCGCTTATCGCAATAACAGATGACATGAAGACCGCGGGTATTGACACCGACGGCCTCAGAAAATACTGCGCCCGACTCAGGGACTGCTGCGGCGAGCCTTTCAAGACGGGCTGCTTTGACGGCGTTATTCGCCGTATGAAGATCGCGTCGGCATATTTTGTCGAGCGATTTACAGAGCTTGCCCGCGACATTCCCGAGGCAGGCTGCGACAATAAGGACGCTGCCGCAAACGGCGCGTGCCTTGAAGCGTCGCGGCGGCTCGGCAGCGCGGCGGAGAGCGGATATGCCGCGGCATACGGGCTTCTTTCGTCCGTAAACTTTCCGTCCGTAAGCTCAAAAAAGGTAAGCGGGGCCGCGGCGGATGTTCACGCAGAGCTGAAGGATACGAAAGCCGATCTCAAAGACGAGCTTGACAGCCTGAAAAAGCTCATATCGGCGCCCCCCGAGGAGATAAAAGATATTTCTCTCGCGAGCGCGGAGCTTTTGGAAACGCTTGCCGACACCGTTGACTGTTTTGACAGCCTGTACTCGTCGGCGAAAAGAGAGCGCGGCGCCATAGATTTCAACGATATGGAACAGTTTGCGCTAAAGCTTTTCGTCTCTCCCGACGGCACCCCCACGCCGGAGGCAAAAGCCGTCGGAGAAAAATACGACTATGTGTTCATAGACGAATATCAGGACACAAACGAGCTTCAGGACAGGATATTCTCCGCCATTGCATCGGCGGGTACGCGGTTCATGGTCGGTGACTGTCTCTTATACACATCTGACGCTGCCGACGATATGCAG
>USKS01000097.1 GCA_900555345.1 uncultured Eubacteriales bacterium | reverse complement strand
CAAGACGGTCTACCAGTATCAGGAGAGCCTTGACCCGGCAGGCATGGTCGTGACCGCGACCTTCTCGGACGGGAGTACGGCGGCGGTACTTGATTACACCTATCCGACGACGAACTTCTCTACGCTGGGGCGTCAGGTCATGAAGCTTGAATACACCTACGAAGGTGTGACGAAGAGCACCGACCTTGTCGTTACGGTGCAGGGCAAAACCATTGCTGTTCCGACGCAGACGAACATCCCGACCTACAACGGTTCGGATAAGACGCCGAGCTGGAACGGCTACGATCCACTCAAAATGGAGATCTCCGGCGTGACGAGTGCCTCTGACGCAGGCAGTTACACGGCGATCTTCAAGCTGTCTTACGGCTATCTGTTCCCGGACGGCACGGATGAAGCCCGCGTAAAGTGGACGATCGACCGCGCTGTCATCTCGGCTCTGCCGACGCAGACGGGAACGCTTGTTGCCGACGGCACGAGCAAGACACCGAGCTGGAACGGCTATGACACCAACAAGATGACCATTGGCGGCGATACCTCCGGTACGGCTGCCGGTGAGTACACGGCGACCTTTACGCCGACTTCCAACTATAAGTGGTCCGACGGCAGTACCGGCGCCAAGGAAGTGAAGTGGACGATCATCTCGGTGCTCGTTTCCATTCCTTCGCAGAGCGGTACGCTGACCTACAACGGCAGTGCTCAGACGCCTAAGTGGCAGAATTTCGACAATGAGAACTCCTCTGTGAGCGTATCCGCCAAGACGAATGCCGGCGAGTACACGGCGACCTTTACCTTGAAGAAAGGTATGTGGACGGACGGTACGACCGCAGCAAAGACCATCAAGTGGACCATCGGCAGAGCCACCATCGCGGCGGTTCCTGCCCAGAGCGGCACGCTTGTCTATGACGGCAACCAGAAGACTCCTTCGTGGAACACCGCCTATGACTCGGCAAAGATGACCGTTTCCGTGACGGCCGCTACCAACGCAGGCACTTACAGCGCCACCTTTACGCCGACTTCCAACTATAAGTGGTCTGACGGCAGCACCGGAGGCAAGACGGCATCGTGGACGATCGGCAAGGCCGCGAACAGCGTGACCAATTCGCCGAGTTCCATCGTGCTGAAGAGCAGCGCCAAGACCGCCACCTTTACGGTGAACCGCAAGGGCAACGGCACGATCACAGCCACCTCGAACAACACGAGCGTCGCAAAGATCAAGTCCATCAATCAAAGTACCGGCGTTGTGACCGTGGAAAGCGTGAACGACACGACCGGCACGGCCAAGATCACCGTCAAGGTCGCCGAGGGGACGAACTACAAGGCGGCTTCTGATACGACGGTTTCCGTGACGGCAACCTTCCGGGAGTATCTGTACGGGTTTGACCTGACCATTGCGGACAGCAACCCCGCCACCCGTGTGACCTATCCGAGCGATGTGGAGAACAGCGGGTTCGCTAAGGCGGTAATGAATTTCGGCGGGGCATTCAGCTACGGTAGCTGGCCCAGCACTCCGGGAGAGAAGTTTATGCCTCGGCCTTGTATGCTGAGGTTTAACGGTACGGTGGATTACTACCTTAATCCCAATGACTACACGAAGAAGGCGGACGGCACTACTTCGGACGTGGCTAACATGAACTACGGCGGCAACGCCATGATGGAGTGGCCCAAGATCTATGTGAAGCGGTGGGAGAGCAATGGCGTGTATCATTTCCGTTGCTCGGACATGAAGGTGGACTCCGATTACGAGTGCTGGAGCAACTACGACAAAAACAATAAGGAGATCCCGCACTTCTACACGCCGATCTTCTTCGGTTCCAAGGATGGTTCCAACCGGCTGCGTTCCATCAGCGGACAGAGCAACTTTGTCAGCAATACGGCTCAGACGGAAGTGACTTATGCCAAGAATAACGGTGCTGATATTTGGTACACCGAGGTTCTGTCCGACCGTGAGCTGGTCAACGACCTGCTGACCATGATGTTCAAAAGCACGGACTTGCAGGCTACGGCCGGATACGGTGTCTGCTCCGCAAGCGCCGCTATCGCTCCGGGTTCTATGAACACCAAGGGTCTGTTCTGGGGCGCTGGTGACAAGACCTCCGGCGTGAAGGTCTTTGGTATGGAGAACTGGTGGGGCAACATCTTCCGCCGCAGGTCTCATGACCGGAGACAAGATCGTTGAGGTACAGGGCAGAAACGTGCATATCGCAGACGAGCTTATATACGAGATCATGCGTCTCGGCGTTGAACCCGTCGATCTCACCGTTGAGCGCGACGGCAAGGAAATAGTTCTCGAAGACGTTCAGTTCCCCACGACCTCATCACAGGGCATCGCCTTCGGCGACGCCGACTTCTATGTCTACGGGCAGGAGCGGACCTTCGGAAACCTTATGCGTCATTCTTTCTACAAATCCACCTACACCGTGCGCATGATATGGGAGTCGCTTTACGATCTCGTAAGCGGCAGATACGGCATTGAGGCGGTATCCGGCCCCGTCGGAGTGACCGAAGCGCTGACGGAAGCGGCGCAGACGGGCGCGTACAGCTTTATATATCTTGTTGTCGTAATAAGCATGAATCTGGGTGTGGTGAATCTTTTGCCGCTGCCCGCCCTTGACGGAGGCAGGCTTGTATTTCTGATAATCGAGGGCATACGCAGAAAGCCCGTAAGCCCAAAAGTGGAAAACGTCATTCACACGGCGGGACTGGCGATCCTCATGCTGCTTATGATCTTCATTTGCGTAAAGGACGTTATCAAACTGTTCTGACAAAAACCGCAGCAATATAAAACGGAGTGATGCTCTATGTCAAGAAGAATATCCAAAAAAATTAAAGTCGGAAATATTTATATCGGCGGCGACGCGCCCATAAGCGTGCAGTCCATGACGAACCGCCCCGCGCATGACTTTGACGGAACGCTGGAGCAAGTGAAGCGCCTCGCGGACGCGGGCTGCGACATTGTGCGCATGGCTGTTCCCGATGAGAACGCCGCGCCCGTCTTTCGCTTTCTGAAGGACGCAGGCGTTAAAATGCCGCTCGTCGCGGATATCCATTTTGACTACAGACTCGCCCTTGCCGCGCTTCGCTTCGGGGCAGACAAGATACGCATAAACCCCGGCAACATCGGCGCCGGGTGGAAAGTGCGCGAGGTCGCCGACGCCTGCGGCGCCGCGGGCGTTCCCATACGCATCGGCGTAAACAGCGGCAGCCTTGACAAAGAGCTTTTAAAGAAATACGGCGCGCCCACCCCCGAGGCGCTTGCCGAAAGCGCGCTGGATCAGGCCGATATGCTTGAAGGCATGGGATTCGGAAACACGGTCATATCAATAAAATCATCTCATATAAGCACCGCCTGCGCCGCCGCACGAATCGTGGCAAGAGAAAGCAGCTATCCGCTGCATCTCGGCGTTACCGAGGCGGGCACGGAATACTCCGGAATTATCAAAAACGCCGCTGCCATGGGCAGTCTGCTCGTTGACGGCATTGGCGATACCATACGCGTATCTCTTACGGCAGACCCGGTGCGTGAGGTCATCGCGGGACGCGAAATTCTGAAATGCCTTGAACTTTCCGAGGGCGGCATCAATATCATATCCTGCCCCACCTGCGGCAGGACCGCCATTGACCTTATCGGCATCGCGGACGAGTTCCGCCGCCGCAGCGCCTCCCTTGACACCCACGGCAAAAAGATCACCGTTGCCGTAATGGGCTGCGCCGTAAACGGTCCCGGTGAGGCAAGAGAAGCCGATCTGGGCATCGCGGGCGGCAAAGGCTTTGCCCTGCTGTTCAAAAACGGCGAGACCGTCTGCCGCGTTGAAGAAGAAAAGGCGGTGGACATACTTATGGAAGAAACAAAAAAACTGATAGACGAAAAAAGCAAGGCTTGAAGGAGCGCTATGGCAAACACAAAAAACCTCGGTTCGGTATTTTCGCGCTTTACGCCGACCGGCGAGGCTTTCAAAAAAATATTTGAAGAGTCGGATAACGTAACTCTCTCCGGCGACAGAGAAAAGAAAATGTACGAGGTGCACTTTTCACTGCCCGAAATAGCGCCGAAGGACGTGCTGTACGCTCTGGAGGAGCAGCTGCGGGAGTGCTATTCTCTTGCATATATTCGGCTTTTGCCTAAATATCCACAAAACCTGTTCACCCCCGAGTACATGGGCGAAGTTTACAAAGAAGCCAAGCGGGTAGGCGCGGTCACAAACGGCTTTTTCGACAATTGCAAAACAGAAATTTCGGACGGAGTGATAAATATATCCGTCCCATTTTCACACGGCGGCGTTGAGCTGTTGGACATGGGGCGCGCGGGAGATATCGTATCGGGTATCATACGCAGCGAGTTTTCTCTCAACTACGAAACGGTTATAGAGCAAAGCGACGACTATCAGAAATATCACGATGAATTTATCTCCCGCCAAGCGCAGTACATAAAGCAGTGCGGCGACAGCGCCGTTGAATACAGAAAGCGCCGTGAAAAAGAAGAAGAGGAGCGCAAAGCAAAAGAGGCAGCGGCGAATGAAGCCGCGGAAGCGGCTCCGATCCTTGAGCGCGTGGACTCCATTTTCGACGGGAGCGACAGCGTCGAGACCCTTGCGGACTGCGTTTACAAAAGCGGCCGCATGACATTTGACACCTCCTCCGCCGAGCTTATATGGGGAGAGGAATTTGAAGCGGATGACCCCACTGTCCTTCGGGCAGTAAGGCGCCCCATGAAAAACTGCGTCGTTCTCGGTCAGATATTCGAGGCGAGCGCCGCCGAAATGCGCGGCAGCGACAAAATGGCGATCACCATCGGCATCACCGACAAGGACTCCTCCGTTTTTCTGAAAACCGTCATGGACGCGGAAGGTTCCGAAGCGTTCGTCAAGAGCATGAAAATCGGAATGTGCATTGCCGCGGCGGGCAGCGTCCGGCAGGATAGGTTCGGCGAATTCAACATAAACCTTAGGGGAATAAAAAAAATAAAGCAGGTGATCCGCAGCGACAACGCGCCCGTAAAGCGTGTGGAGCTGCACCTGCACACAAACCTTTCGGCGATGGACGCTATCCCGAAGCCCGAGGATGTCGTCCGCCGTGCCGCCGCATGGGGGCAAAAAGCCGTTGCCGTCACCGACCACGGAAACGCTCAGGGCTTTCCCACCGCCATGCTCGCCTCCGAAAAGCTTGAGGATTTCAAGGTCATATACGGCATTGAGGCGTATTTTGTTGACGACACGCAGCGCGCCGTTTTCGGCAGCACCGACTCCGATTTTGACGACGAGCTTATAGTTTTCGATATTGAGACCACAGGTCTTTCCGTTCAGAACTGCGCCATAACCGAAATAGGCGCCGTAAAGGTGCGCGGCGGCGAGGTTCTGGAAGAATTCAATATGATGACCGACCCCGGTCAGCCTATCCCCGAAAAGATCACGGAGCTTACCGGGATCACAGACGATATGGTGGCGGGTCAGCCCGACAACGCAAGCGCCGTCCGCGCCTTTCTCGAATTCTGCGGCGGACGGCTGCTTATCGCCCACAATGCCGATTTCGACACAAGCTTTATCAGAAAGGTTTCGTCGGAGGCAGGCATCGACTTTCCGAACCCGTATCTTGACACCGTTTCAATGTCGAGATATGTCAATCCGGAGCTGAAAAAGCACAAGCTTGACATACTGGCGGAGTATTTCGGTCTCGGCGATTTCAACCACCACAGAGCGTCCGACGACGCGCGTATGCTCTCCGAGATATTCTACAAAATGACGGAGAAGCTGCGCGACGAGGGCATCACCGATTTCAATCAGCTTTCCGACGCCATGAGCCAGAATGCCGACCCGCTGAAGCTTCGCACATACCATCAGATAATCCTCGCGAAAAACAAAGCGGGGCTTAAAAACCTGTATAAGCTTATCTCCGACTCATACCTTTCATATTACAGACGCTACCCGCGTATACCGAAAACTCGGCTCAAAGAGCTGCGCGACGGGCTAATAATCGGCTCCGCCTGCGAAGCGGGAGAGCTGTTCCGCGCAATTCTCGACAACAAGCCCGAAAGCGAAATTGAGGAGATAGCCTCCTTCTACGACTATCTTGAAATTCAGCCTATAGCCAACAACCGATTCCTCGTGGACGAGGGGCGCGTCAGCGATGATGAAGCGCTGCGCGATCTGAACCGCAGGATCGTCGCCCTCGGCGACAAGCTGGGCAAGCCCGTTTGCGCCACCTGCGACGCTCATTTCATCGACCCCGAGGATGAGATATACCGCCGCATACT
>USKS01000096.1 GCA_900555345.1 uncultured Eubacteriales bacterium | reverse complement strand
CTTTTCTCCTTTCGGTTTCGGTTTTGGGCGGTTTGTAACGCCGTTAGGCATTAGCTGACATAATTGTACCATATAATTCATATACAGTCAATAAATAATTAGTATATCTATATAAAAATTTTTATGCGGAATTTTTGTTTGTAAGAAATATCGCACAAAAAATAAGTGGTGCAAAAGACTGTATCAATTTTTACGTTTCCTGCGGCATACGGCGCAAAAGCCGGCAAATATATGCTTTTTCGGCAGCGCTTGACATTTCTGGGGTAAGATGTGTTATACTATACACAGCAGCCCGGCTTCAGGCGACTTTCCTCGGCTCGGTCGGCGCATTTTTTGACGTGGGACACTGCCGTTCGGCTGCCCTTCGCAGTTTTTTGCTGCTTTGCCCGGGACAAACTGCCCCGCGCACTTTCTTTTCGCACAACAGAAATACAGGAGAAACCGGTTTTGAAAATTGCAATTGTAGATGACAGCACGAGCGATCTTTACGCACTGCGCAAATACCTGCGCGAGTTTCTTCCGCCTGCTGCGGAGATAGCCGAACACACCGATGCCGCAGCTTTTCTCGCTTTGTTTGAGTGCGGCAGCTGCGACATTATAATACTTGACATATATATGGGAGAGCTCACCGGCACCGAGGTCGCCCGCAGGATACGTGAGACCGACAGGGACGTCAGCATCGTTTTCTGCTCTTCCAGCAACGATTTTGCCGCAGAGAGCTACGAAGTCTGTGCGTGCTACTACATACTGAAGCCTGTTTCCCGCGAGGGAGTCAAGGCAATGCTCGACCGTCTGGATATTCAAAAGCTTGAGCTTCTGCGCTCGGCAAAGCTGCCCGGGGGCGAGAGCGTTGTACTGCGCAGCATAGTATACGCGGATTTCGCCTCGCATCATGTCACACTTCACTGCAAGAACGGCAGCGACATTTCCGTTCGCTCGTCGTTTTCCGAGATCGAGCCCCTGCTCTGCGCATATCCCTATTTTTTCTCTCCGTGCAAGGGAGTTATCGTAAACTTTTACGAGGTGTCGGAATGCAGCGGAGACACGTTTGTAATGCGCGACAAAACCATAATTCCCATTAGCCGACGCAGATCAAAGGACGTTATTGAGGCGTACTCCGCCTTTTTGTTCGACAACATGAGAAAGGACAGGGAAAGCTGATGCCGCCCGTTTACAGGATCGCGGAGGTATGCATATACTCTCTTCTGAACTTTTTGCCGTTTCTTGCGCTCGCGCTTTACCCGTTCCGTCACTGTCTGCGCTTTTCAAAGGCAGTAACGGGACTGTTCATAGGTCTTCTCAGCATAATTCAGATGCTGCTCGGTTTCTGGGCGGCGTTTGTTCCGGACAGCCGCGCGGGGATCATAAGCGCCGTCAGCACAGCTTTGTATTTTCTTTTTTACTTTGCGGCGGTCAAAAAGCACTTCGGAAAAACTCTTTTCACGCTGCTTATGCTGTCAAACCTTGCAAACCTTGCGGTCATAAGCGCAAAATGTCTTGAGGGGCGGTTTTTCCCGGATCTTGCGCTGCAAAACTACCGCTGGTCATTCTCCCTTATGCTTTTTGCCGTTGAGATTATAATCGCCGTGCCGCTTTTCACATACATGAAGGCGGTATATACACCGGCTGTCGAAAAAGAGACCTCCGGCTTTGAGTGGCGCTATCTGTGGCTTATACCCGCAACATTTTATCTGATGTGGTACTACTGCCTGTACGGAAGCAATTCGCTCTCGGGGCTTGAGATCGCCCTGCGCCCCGGAAACACTGTATTTCTTATATGCGTCAACATCGGAGCCGCCCTTGTGTATTATGTAGTCACGCGGCTGATACTTGAGCAAAACAGGATAACGGAGCTGCAAAGCAAGAACTACCGTCTTTCAATGCAGACGGTACAGTACGAAAATCTGCGCGAAAAGATAGCGGACGCCGCGCGAACACGACACGATATACGCCACCACGCGGCGACTATGCAGGAGTACCTTACAGCACAGAATTATTCAGCGCTGCGGGACTACCTGAACAAATACTGCAAGGAGCTTTCCTCCGGGGCGCCGATGCAATACTGCGCAAACGGAGCGGTAAACGCCATCATCACATGCTTTGCGGAACAGGCAGCGGACTGCAATGTAAAGTTTACCGTAAAAGCTGATATTCCCGACGGCATCGGTATCGAGGTCACCGATCTGTCCGTATTGTTCGGCAACCTGTTGGAGAACGCTGTCGAAGCCTGCAAATGTGACAAAGGGGACAAAGAAAAGCGGATCGTACTGCGCGCAAAAACGGACAACAATTCCCTTTGCATAACCGTTGATAACACATTTTCGGGGCTGCTGCGGCGCACAAACAGCGGAATGCTCATTTCCGCAAAGCATGCGGGCAGCGGTATCGGCACCGAATCCGTAAAGAACATTGCCGAAAAATACGGCGGCGTCTGCAATTTTAACGCCCGCGGCGGAATGTTCTATGCCTCCGTCATGCTTATACTGCCCTCATAACATAGAGACGCAAAAAAAACCGCCGCAAGTCAAACTGACTTGCGGCGGTTTTTGCTTGTGCTGCGGTTATTCCGATCTGTCAGCCCAGCTGCCGTAGTTGTAGAACTGCGTCATGGGGCAAACGGTAAAGTCAATTTTTTTCGGGATCTTAAATACGCCGGGATCGTCGAAAATTTCCATGCCCGTGGCAGTCACGGCGTTAAAGAACGAAGTGTACCTTTCTTCGTACAAAGCTCGGCTTTCTTCTGTTCCGTTGGTATACCAGCTCTTATAAACGCTTGAAAGGCCCATAAACTCGCACGAGAGAGAAAGATCGTCTATATGCTTTTTCTGCAGCTCGGTCTTCGCGAGATCGCGTGCCTCGGCGAGCATTGCGTGCATTTCCTCATAGTGCTCTGCAAGATATCCCTTATCCATCTGGTCCCACGGGCGGTCGTAGTTGTTTACGGTGCAGCCCTTGAGATCTCCGGCTGCCGTCTGCATAAGTATATAGTTCCACAGTATCTCGTACCCGTCGCCGTAGTACATATAAAGATATTCTTTTATATACTCCACAAACCGCTCGTGGCTCATATCCGGCTCCCACATCAGTCGCGCGGCAATATAGCTTTTCAGCTTTTCAAAGTTGTTTGCGTTGCCGGCGCCCTCAAAATAGATGCCGTCTGCCCCGCACACATTGACGATATACTGAAAATTCTCATAAAAATCCGGTATATTGGGGCATCCGCCGCCGAGGAAGTAGTGGAAGTTGACACCGTATGACCAGAACCAAAGCTGCGCGCCGTTATCGTGAGCGATCTTGACCCATTCTCTGAGTGATACTTCATCCGCGTTATTGTTGTATCCCAGATTGTTCACTCCGTCTCCGCATTCGCCGGAGCCGAATATGTGGTTGTTGCAGCCGTGGCCGCAGTACATAAGTATAAGCTTTTCGTCAGGACGTATGGTCGCGGGCACTGTGTGATCATACAGGATCATAAACAGCTTCAGCCCGGGCATATACTTCTGAATATCTTTAACTGCCTTGTTTGCAAGCTGCATGTACAGTCCGCCGTTGCCCTCCGGAGCTTTTATCACTGTCACTTCACCGGTATCCTTGTCTTTTCTGATAACCCCGTTTGCCATACGCCCGCATAAACGGCAGGAGCAGTACTTACTGTTATCGTTTATGGAGAACGACATGGAGTCATCGCCGTACTGCGGAACAAAATAGTGCGAACCCCAAAGTTTTAACATGGTTATTGTATCTCTGAGGCCGGTGAACAGTATATCATATGTTGTCTCGTCGGTGGCACAGGGCTGCCACTTGAGCGGATCCGTCTGGATGCCGTTATAGAACTTGGCGGTATATCGCTGACTGAGTGTGCCGTAACTTTCGTCCGGCAGCGTTCCCGTTCCCATGCTGTAATAATAGCTGAAGGAATGGGCGTTTATAAAGTGCGGACCTACAAGATATCCGTCCTGAGGGTTGCCGCCGACATATATCTGTGAGCCGTTCAGCCTGTTGCCGTAATACGCCCCCCACTGGGAGGGCTTGTCAAAGACAACGCCTCCACTGAATCTGAAAGTAAGCTGAACTTCTTTTTTGATATGCGTTCCCTCGGGGATATCGGAAGTTCTTGTTTTGTACAGAAACACATATTCGTTGTCGTAGAAACGAACGCCGAGATACTTCTCGCATATCTCATATGCGGCATACATTGTTCCGCGCAGCGAGCCGTATATGTTTACGTCGCCGTTCTTTACGTCAATTATGTAGTTTTCGTTGCCCAGCCCCAGCGCCAGCGCTTCGTCGCTGAGAGGATCGTATCTGTTGAAGTGAATAACGTGCTTTGCATCGGACGTATCGAAAACGATGCCGAGGCGCACACCGCAAGCCTCATATATATACTGACTGAGAATGGTCGCGGCAGTATAGACGTTTTCTTTCTCGGTGCCGCCTGAAACGACTATTTCATAGTCGTTTATATCGTTGCCTGCAATTGTAAGCTTATAAAGCTGATGACCGTTCTCAAAATCAGCCGTACTTTCTCTGCCGACCAGAAGGCACCGCATATGATACACGTCAACAGCGCTCAGCACCGTATCCGCGTCGAAATCCAAAGCCTGGATATCTGTCGTCTGATTCTCAACATTTATCCCGACTATATGACATCTCATCAGATAAAGATCCATGGCATCAACGTTTCGGTTGCCGTCTGCGTCTCCCAGAATAAATGTCTCGTCGTCGAAATGCCTGTACGTGTTTATGGCGCCTGCCGTCGTGCAAAGCAAAGCCGAAAGCGTGATAAGTGCCAGAACCACAGAAAGCACTCTTTTTGTAATTGGATCCATTATCTACCTCCACGTCAATTATAAATACATGTTATTTATAACACATGAATTTTCAAATTGCAATAATTTCGGTAAAAATTTATCAATAAATACTCGTCAGCGCGGCGTTCTGTCGCCTTTTTGTACAAAAGCTATCACTAATGTCACCGGCGCGGCACACCGCAAAACATCCCTGTGTCCCGAAAACAAAAAGGCGGCACGGAACGCAAGCGTTCCGTGCCTTTTAATGTTTTGTATGAAATTTACTGAGCGGCTGCGGCTTTTTTCGCATCCATCTCGCGCAGTGCCGCGCGCTTTGCAGCCTTGTCAGCCGCGCGCTCTGCCGCGCGCTCTGTCATCTTCTCGGCAGCGTGGTTGATATCGTCCGCCGCCTTATCGACGTCGGCGCCGTACTCAACGTCGAACTTGAACACATCCTTGCCGTTCTTCAGTTTGAGACCGAAGGAATGTATTGTAAGCTCTCTGCCTATAATTTTGATTTTTCTCTCTTCTATGTATGCCTTGTCTATATCGGTGAAAGGATAAACACCGCCGAACTCGTAGTTTGCCTCCTCGGAAGTGTCGAGAAGAGAGATATGCTTGCCGTAAACGTAAACATTCTCCTGAGTGAAGTAAAGCTGAGCGGCATTGTAGGAATCCGTGCGGTACTTGTGATCGGGACCTTTTTTGCAAAGCACGTTGTCGCCCTCGTAGCTGAAACCTCTGAGGAATACGGGGTTCAGAATTTTAAGAAAGTTTCTCTCGTATACTTCGTACTTTATCTGCGCCTGCTCGGGCATATCCTTGATCTTACCGTGGATCTGGTTATCGATATCAGCCTCTGCGGACTTTGCACCGGAGCCGAACACCGCGACCGCGGCGCCGATCATTATTACTATAAAGCCGAAATTGTAGCCGTTGCCCTTGGGTATTATAAGCATCATCAAAAAGCCGATGACGCACACGGCAAGCCCCACAAGCAAAACAATGTTTATGCCCTTTGTGGTAAAGTACTTCAGATTGCGTTTAGTTTCCATAATATCTCCCGATACGGCACTTTGTCAAAAAGACCCAATACCGCCTTAACTGAATCAATTCTTATTAAATTATACACAAAACTATCGTCAAAATCAATATATAGGCGGGAAATAATATGAATTTTCGGTGAATATTTTTATAACAAATGCAGAGACGGACATAGCGGGCAAAAATACGGTAAAGAATACTAGCAAACATAAGAAAGGAATTTTCAAAAATATGAAAATGAAAAAATCATTTTTTCTGCTTGTTTTGGCATTGACCGCGGCGGTACTTGCCTGTGCCGTATCCGCTTCGACCCTTTCACCTGCTCTTGACGTTATCGCGGACAGCTGCAGCGTTACCGTCTCCGGCATTTGCGGCGAAAACGTAGTGTTTGACAGAGAAAGCTTTACCGGCGCCGCAGACGACGGCAC